>JAJBBH010000100.1 GCA_020532185.1 Candidatus Cloacimonadota bacterium
CCAGTCTTGCAGATATTCAATTATATCGGTATCCAGGTGATTAGTAGGTTCATCCATCAAAATAATATCAGGCTCGTCAAGCAAAACTCTCACCAAATCCACTTTTCGTCTTTGCCCGCCAGACAGTTCGCCAATCTTTTTGCCCCAATCATTTAAACCAAAACGAGTTAATGTTGCTTTTGCTTTTTGGTCAATCGTCCAAGCATCAAGTCGCTCAATTTCTGCCAAGATGCTGTTTTGCTTAGCAAACAATTCATCTTTATAATCAAGTTCAAGCATTTCAGACATTATATAATACTTGTTAAGCAATTGAAAATGCGGATGAACGCTACTATAGATCTGTTGAATAACTTGCAAATCATCATCGAGAATAGGTGCCTGTGGCAAAAAACCAATTCTCTGATTAGATTGAAATACAATACTGCCACTATCAGGGTATTCCACTCCAGCTAACAATCTCAACAGTGTGGATTTACCACAACCATTTATACCCAAAATCCCAATTTTATCCGACTTATTAATTCCAAAACTAATTGGTTCAAATAGAGTTTTAACGCCATATCTTTTGCATATATTCTCTACTGAAATCACATTTTCAATATTTGACACTATGCTCTCGCCTATATCTTTCAACAGGGGTTAAATCAAATGGATCACCTTCCTCTATTTGCATGTTTTCCAGCCTTTTTTTTATCTCAACGATCTGTTTTTTAAATATTTGCAAACGTTCTTTTGTAAGCTTTTCTGTTGCCAACATTTTATAATTCAAAGGATTCACCCATTGATTGTTTTTTCTTATACCGAAATGCAAATGTGGACCTGTCGAATAACCTGTTGAACCCACACGTCCGACTATTGTTCCAGCTCTTACGCTTTGCCCATGCTTGACCAAGATTCTATCTAAATGAGCATATTGAGAAATAATACCATCAGGATGACGAATTTCGACAGTATTGCCAAAACCACCATTCCAGCTGGCACGCACAACAGTTCCCTTTGCAATCGCATACACGGATGTTCCGCGTGGGGCACGATAGTCAACACCACTATGAAGTCTGCGTTGACGTGAAATAGGATGTATTCTATAGCCAAAACGAGATGTTATACGAATCACATCCAACGGTGTCCTCATGCTCGCTGTGAGCATTGCTGTGCCATCTTCCAGATAAAGTCCATTGTATGATGACTCGATATTCTCTTCTTCATAGCGATAACCAGACACTGTGCCAGCAGATTTTCCATTATAATACACATACAAAACTTTTGTGATTGGCATTCTCTCATTTTGATAGTATTGTTCTTCAATCAATGCTTTATAATGGTCGCCTTTTTGAGCTTGCCACTCAAAGTTTATCTTACTCTCTAATGCGTTACCTATCTCATTTCTAACCAACAAGCCGATACCTTTTTGAGCAAGAGAATGCGATAATGTCACATCCAAATATCCCTCTATCAGACGCATTCTTTTTTCTGTTTCAAGAACAATGTGCTCATAACTGATCTCTCCTTGACTAACATAAATAAAATGGCTACTTATTGCACTTTCTACATATTCAAGTTTTTTAAACTCATCTGATTTAGGGTCAAAATATGCTTTAAATAGGCTATTTGGCTGAATATGAGCCACATCTACCTCGTTGCCCAATGCATTAGATAAATCTGTTAAAAATGGTTCTGTTAATCCGATTTTTGCCAGTTCACCATATAAGCTTGAACCTTCTGGAATGCGGATTTCCTTTTCGACATATTGCTCTTTTTCTTTTCTTGCTTCAGTGTCATCAACTTTCTTAGCACATGCCCATACAAATAAAAACATGGTAAATAACAAAATGATTGTAAAGTTTTTAAAGCTCATAGTTTTTTAAGACTAAGTCTTTCTCCTTATTTTCAAAATATAAATCTATCTTCTTCATGGTTTTACCCATTTAATTATTGTGTTTGCATCGATTACTATCAAGCCCTCGATTTCTTTGTTTTCTTGATAAAAATGCTGATAAAAGCTATTGTCTAATGCCCTATAAAATCTTGCTTTACGCAAGTCAGATAGAGTAAATCTCACTCCTTGATACACAAAGTAATCTTTTTCTCGATGCTCTTTGATAAAAGACCAGGTTATCTGTCTAAATTCATCACAGATTTCACCTCTCAGTTTTTCTGGATAATAGTGTGCTTGACTCAAAACCGCCCAGTCAAGTCTCAATGAATCAAACAAAAGTACTTTATCGTGCGGATCAAAAGCAATCTCCTCAATTGCTTCAGTTATAACAGAAAAAATCTTCTGAAAATTCTTCTCATTCTTTTTTATTTTATGCAATTGCAAGGATTTACTAATGGCTAAAAAAGCATTATATATATCGCGAGCCTCTACAAAAAGTGTTTCCTTAAAGTAGTAAAAATGTTTTGCATTATAGATAGTATCAATCACATGATCAATAGCAATATATTCTTGCAATTCTTCATAATTCAACCACTTGGTCGAAAAGATTTGATATGGTGTTTTGTCTGAATATTTAATACCATATTCTAACTGTTTTTCATACATTTCAGTACCATAGAGCACTTTCAAAACACCTGTCTGATAGTGGTCTGGCTTCAATGAAATAATCTTATTAAAGCTATTTCTCAAGCTATTATAATCTTCAAAAGGCAAGCCTGCTATCTGATCCAAATGATAATGAATGTTCTTTATCTCAAATAAGCCTTTCACCTTGCTCTCAATTTCATCCCAATTTGAATCTCGATTGATCTCATGAATTGTCTGTTTATTAACCGATTGCACCCCTATCTCAAATTGAAAGAGCCCTTTTGGAGACTTTGCCAAAATTTCAAGCATCTCGTCGTCAATAAATAATGGATGTATCTCAAAATGAAATATACAATTGGGATTTAAGTCTATCAAATACGACCATATCGCTTTAGCAAACGCTTTATCAACATTGAACGAACGATCGATAAACTTGATAATGTTTGGTGAAAAGGAAATCAGAGACAAAAGCTCTTCTTTAACCTGCTCTACCGCTTTATATTCAAGAGCTTGATCGCTTCTTGATGAGAGACAATAGGAGCATTTAAAAGGGCAACCACGCGAGCTTTCATAATAAACATACTTATTTCTCAATTGCTCTTTATCAGATTCTAAATAAGGAAAAGCAATTTGCGAAAATGAATAGTTTTCTTTTTGAATTACGCTGTTAGAGTCTTGAAAACCTGAGGAAGCCAACTCATAAAATGCTTTTTCACCTGCACCTGTTACTATATAGTCAACTGGATATTTATCTCTATAATAATCAACATTATAAGATGCTTCAGGACCACCTATTACTATGATCAGTTCAGGCAAAACCTTCTTTATATCTCTCAACAAATACTCAATTATCTCTTTGTTCCAAATATAAACAGACAAAACCAAGATATCTGGTTTACTATTATATATCCCATCACAAATATCCAAATATTGGTCATTAATACTGTATTCAACTATTTGACAGTCGTAGGACAAATCTCTAATTATGGTCCTCAGATAAAAAAGAGCTAAACATGAGTGAGTATAACGTGAGTTAATAGCTAAAAACTGTACTTTTCTATTCAAAATCAATACCTAATTTATGCTATAACTACTGATAAAAGCCTCGAAATAATTATTCTTGACTATCAATAAAAGATTTAACCTGTGGATATATAACTTCACGTGCACGTTGTAAATCATCTTGAAAATCAATTTCTATACATGGCAAACCATCTGTAAAGACAGGACGCAACTCACAAATAGAGCTGATCATATTAACTGCATATTCAAAATAATTATTACTATGCCCATTATTTACACCTAATTCCAATGCCTCTTTAAATGATTCGAGATCTTTATAAGCAAATTTACCAATACCTATAAATTCGCCAACTGACTTGCCCAAATCGACCTGCTTATGGATTTCCACAATGCGATTATTCTCAATTGCAACCTTTACTTCTTCTTCGCCACAATCTTTCTTTTCTATCAAAAGCTCTGTCTTTCCATTATCATTTACTATCTTTTTCAAAAGCTCTGGATGAAAAAAAACATCTGCATTAAAGTAAATAAAGTCTTCTGAAAAATATTTGCTTGTAAGGTAAAGAGAGTGAAGTGTATTTGTAGTTGCAAAGTATTGATTCTCAATAAAGTGCACATGATTCTTATTAACTTTTTTCAGCACATGCTCTGTAAGCATTACCTTTTCATAACCAACAACAACCACAAATTTATTGATCCCGCATTTCAAGCACTGTTCAATTTGATAATGAATTATGCTTTGGTCGCCAATCATCTCCATCGATTTTGGAATACTCGAGCGACCCTCATTCAGTCTCATTCCCCTACCTGCTGCAAGAATAATAGCTTTCATAATACCTACTTCTATATTAAATAATAAATAGATTATTTATTTTTATCATTAAAAGTCAAGGAAAAAATTACTATTCTTTAATCTTAACTTCTCCACCATCGATAAACGACTGAAATATGATAGCTTTGGGACGCAAATCAAATTCCATCTGATAGCTGCTATCTTCCAAAACTTCTATACTTTGAATGTCTTTTTCAAACTCATAGTTGTGAGGCAAGCTTTGTTGTAAAGGATAGATTTGCCAATTACCTGCAAAAAGCTGATCATAATATAAAACTCCATGTTTATCAGTCTTTTTGATAATCTTCACGTCTTTATTTTGCAATACAAAAGAAATATCACTCTTTCTATCAGGTTCTTGACTATCCGAATAAACTATATAATTACCATTATCTTTATTCGTTTTTTTATGCAAATTAACTTGGACAGTTATTTTTGAATGTTTTGCAAGGCTATATTTTTTTACTGCTTTTTCTTTGTCTCCCACTTGAACTGTATCGGGCAACTGCGGAAAGATCATTTGCTTTGCATCAAGATTAACTACTTCTATTGGGTAATTTCCTTTAGCTATATTCAAAAACTCTGCCACGCCATGCTCATTTGTCAAGGCATACATATTACCTGACTTGATCAAAAGATTATCTAAGGCTTGATTTTTGTATGAATCCACAAATTCGAGCCTCATATCTGACATATATTTTTTGGGAATCACTGGCATATTAAACAGCATTGTATATTCCAAAGATACTGTATAGTGGCTTTGCATGCCTTTTTGCATAAGCTCATAATGCTTACCAGACAGGGTAAAATGATGTCGATAATGAGGTTTAAACTGCAAACTACCATCACTCACTATCATATTTCGCCATGCATTACCCTGATAATGATAGTTTTGCAAAGACACAGATGCTTTGACTTTTTTACTTATACTTGTTTCCAATATGATATGTTGGTTTTGATTCACATTATCATCGAGCTTTGTAGTCTTAGAATTTGCTGTCAAACTAAATTTGTCATAATAAAGATATCGTGCACTCAAGCGTAATACACTCTCATTATTGTCTTTATAGCTATAATTATAATTATGTTCTCCAGCAAGAGCTTCAAAATATAAGAAATTGTAATCTAAAGCAATACCCATCAATAATTGTTTGTCTTTTATACTACTTGAGCCTGATCTGCTATTATACCTATACATGCTATAATCACCCAAAGCATAAAGAGATTTATAAATCTTGAGCTTAGGCTTCAAAAAATGCTGCTGATAAGTTTGCTCATATGGATATGCCCACTTATAATCTGATTTCTCATTACTATATCTAAAGCCTGCAACAAATGAAAGCAAATCATGGTTATTATGAGATAGATTTGATTCAAAAGACTTCTTATAGTCATATTCTCCGTCAATCTTCTCTGTTTGCAAATAATGCTTAAACTCAATAGCAGTGCTTGGAACAGCATATCTTATCTGATTATAGATCATAGGCTGAGCAAAGTCAAATTCATCATTTGTACTATTATTCCTAAACCATAAGAGCTCATTTTGAAACTGCAAATTAGGCGACAAATTTAAACTGATATTAGTCGCTATTTTATCATTATCTTCTGGCAAGTTTGTATCTTTACCGATCAGTGAATTTGCATTAAAGTCTCGTCTTTTTGACTGAAAATAAAAAGAAATTATCTTATTTTGTTCATTAAAATAGTCTGCTTTATCTTTCAACAAAGAAAGAGAGTAAGTCGATAAAGTTGACTGCTCTCGATAATAATCTTTTACAAGCTGATAAGAAAAAGCCAAACTCTTTGGGTAATAATTCACTTCTACCCCATTTCCATAATGACTGCCAAGCAGATTGATAGTGCTATAATTCTCTCGACCAACCGTACTCTCAATACGGTCATTATAGAAATTAATCATATACTCGTCGCTATCTGTCCAATGGTTTAAAAAGCGACCATTATCTTTTTTAAAATACCATGACACAAAGGTCTTATCATGCTTTTCTCTTTGTATATGCCCATAAGCCCAAAACCGCAAACTATGCTCCCACTTATCATCCCCATAACTATCATAAACTACTTTATTTGAAAGATATGCAGGTATCTTGTAAAAGCTTTGCAAGTCGGGTTGATATAACGAATAATATGGCAAAAACTCATTAATTGACAAATTATTAGTTACTACAGAATCGGAATAAATAAAACTATAATCAATATCTATTGCTGCATTGAAAAAAGACTCAAACTTTAAAAATGAATCCAAACCAACGCTCAAAGTATCATATTCGCCTGCTTGCAAATAAAACTGTTTCCCCTGTTTCTCTATGCCATTTAAAAAACTAATATCGCCAATACAGGGGATATTGCTATCATTTTCAAGTATCAGCTTGAGCACTTCTGTCTTGTCATCAAAAATAGGTAATTGAGACTTATCTATCCAAGCTTTAAAGCTTGTATAAGGTTTGATATTTATCTTCAAATAGTCTTTAAACACAGTATTATAATCTTCGTCTCGAAGAATAAATGGCAAAGTAAGAGACTGCAATTGCTGTGTATTTTCTACCAAAAAGACATAATATAAATTCTTCTCTTCTTCTTTGGCAAAGTGCAAAGCTTGCAAAGGACTAATAATTGAAAAAGCTGGGCTTGCTATAAAGTCAGGAACAACTAACTGCTCTTGACTACTAATATTTTTGATTTTTAGTGCTAAAACGCTTACTTTGTTAATCTCAAAAGAGATATTTTCTGCAGTATAAACCTCAAAGTTTTTTGCTAACAAACTGCTTGTCAAAGCAATAAATAATAGACAAAAAAACTTAGTTTTGGATATTAAATTGGGAGCCAAAAATCTTATTCTCTCCACAATCAACCACTGCAACCACATAATAATTACTCTTATTCAAAGATGCAAGTTGAATCTTATAAACATAAGATGTTTGAGGATATAGCTTATATTTATCGGCATAAAAGACACCTAATTTATCTCCATCTGCTTCATAAACTTCAACCCATACAGACGGATTTACCCATCGTTCACCTGTATTCTTCAGGCTCAATTGTAGCACATTTGTACTTTTAATGAGTTCTGCACCCTTAAATTGGATATCATAACTACCTGTATCTGCAATTTGAGTAATTGTCTGTATTGCATAACGTTGATTTACTTGCAAATTAAGCTCATTATCTTTAGCTTTTTTATAACTGATATTAGACTCTTCAATAAAGATAATTGACCAATAAGAGCCGATCAATTCCTCATTGCCTGGCACGCTTATAGTATAGGAAAAGCTATCTTGGCTTTTGGGAGCAATTGTCAATTCCTGTGTAGCAAAACTAATCCATTTTGCATTGGACCGTTCAAGCTTACCTGCTTCGACAAACCAAATATTATCTTCAGAATTATACGCATAGTCGGCTTGTGTGACGCTGAGCACCAGTTTCTCCGAAGCATGATTAGAGATAATTATCGATTTAGTAACTTGCTCTCCGTTATTCATCACTGAATAATGAGTTAAATCGCCAATAATCGACCAATCTGCAAAAAGAGGTATAAACAAAACCAAACATAAAAAAACAGATAAATACTTCATTTATTAGTCCATTATCGTAAAAGTTATTACTCTATTTTCATTAATCGAAATAGGTGCACCAAGTTTTGCATTGAGTTTGAAATACAAAAGTAAATTCTTTTGATTAACATTGCTAATATTGGTAACTATTGGTGTAGGTGCAACAGACAAAGAAACATAACCGAGACTTACTGCATTTGCAGGTGCGTCTGCTTTTACTTCGAGTGTTGTAAATTCGGGCATATTATAATTTAGCTGTGCAACAAGCCTCTTAAAACTACCTGTTGAAACTATATCATAGGTTCTATTTATGACTACAGGATCATAAAGCCTCTGTGTATTGCCCGAATACTCAAGATTCATTGTCAGTGCGTCATTATCCAAAACAATGTGTTGAATATCAGGTACGCTAAAGTTTACTATTGTGCTTGCACTTCGTTCTGCCATCAAAAGCAAAGCTTGTAAGCAGATAATAATGATAAAAAGTCTTTTCATCTTATCCTCCTTATTTAATAATCGGTAGAAAAATCCAAAACCTTAATAATTTTTTATCAAAAAAATAAAGCAATTGCTCCGCTATACAAAAATAGCGAAGCAATTATCAAGGCTTTGAAAATTTGGGTTAAAATCTAATAATTTCTTGAACATTTAAGATGATCAATAATTCATCTTTAAGCTCAACTACACCATTTATAAATTCTTTTGAAATATCTCCAACATTAGCAGGTGCGGGCTGGATATCAGAGTCTTCAACTTCAATAACATCGCCTATTTTATCGATGATAAAGCCGACTGCATCAAGACCTATCTCTTCCAGTTTACAGCTGCTACGAATCATAGAAGTCTCTGCATCTGTCTTCAAAATTAAGTTTCGTGTTCTATCTTCAATTTTTGTATCTGCTCTACCAAGTCTCTTAGCAAGGTCAAAAATCGTGATTATCTGACCACGTAAGTTGAACAAACCTTTGATAAAATCAGCTGAATCTGGAACAGGTGTATATTTCATCTGATTATTGATTTCTTTAACTTGTAGGATATTCACACCAAAAAGTGTCTCTCCAACGTAAAATGTAGTAAATTGCATTATTAGTTCCTCCTTATTTATACAGTAAAGAGCTTACTGTCTCGAGTAATTTATCTTTATTAACTTTAACTTCATATGCATTGAAGCCTGATTGAAATGCCTTTTCTTTACTTTCTTCGCTGCTTAGAGTTGTAAGTGCTAATGCTGGAACCTCCTGGAGATCAGGGTTACGTCTAATTGCTTCAACAAACTGATAGCCATCCATTCGTGGCATTACAATATCAACCACAAACAAGTCATAAGCTTTAGATGTTGCTTTTTTAAAACCATCCATACCATCTATAGCCAAATCAACACTATATCCAGCTGATTCCAAATAATTCTTTTCCAATGATCTAAAGAATGGTGTGTCTTCGACCAAGAGGATTGTCTTCTTTTTTTTGTCTCGTTGACGATGCTTACTAACTTTTTCTGGTTCTGCCATTTCAATTAGCTCATAGATGTCTGGGAATAGCACCAAATCGTCTTTAATTAGGGCTGAACCAATCAACCCCTTTGCCATGATGCTATCTGAGTCAATCTCGGTGTTCACAGAAATCGAGTCAACAATTCTATGCACAATAATGCCTATCGGATTTTCGACAGACTTTGGAATAATAACATATTGCTCAGTATCTTCTTTTTCTGGTGCTTGAACTGGCAGATACTGCTCTAATCTTATAACATGCAAGCTTTTGCCTTCATGCTCAATATATTCTTTTTCGCCAACTATATCAATATCATTTTTTGATATTTTTTCTATGCGTCTGATCAAGTCAAGATTAAGGGCAAAAAATTGTCCCTTGGCATTTTCAAACAATAGCAAGTTTTGCATATCATCGTGCATTCTTTGCTCCATCTCATCGCCCATTATTGTTTGGTCTTTCAAGCCTGTAAAGTTTAATTTTGCTTTACCTGCTACACCACCAATATCCAAAATTAGGGCTACTGTACCATCGCCCATTATTGTCGTTCCTGCATAGCACATTGAATTCTTGAAAAACCTCGGTATATTTTTAACTACTATTTCCTCATGATCAAATATCTCATCAACTACCAATCCAAACTCGTTTTCGTCATGCTTCATCACCATGATTCTAACGGTTTTATCTTCCTTATCTTTTGCTTCCATATTTAACACTTTTTGCAGATATAATATTGGCAAAAGCTTGTTTCTTAGTCTCAAAACGGGTGCTTCGTTTACTTGCTCAATGCGAAGTTCATCATCTCCCTGACGCAATCTTACTATCTCTTGCAAGCTCACCTGTGGTATTGCAAAGTTCTGTTCATTTACTTTGATGATTATTGATGGAATAATTACTAAAGTAAGAGGTAATTTGACATTGATAACTGTATTGTTTGAAGCACCAATATCTATGCCAATTGAACCGCCAATTTTTTCCAACATATCCCTTACATCATGCAAGCCAACTTCCATTTCGCCTTCATCAAGCTTGATAGTAGTTAAAAAGAAATTATGCATAAAGAGCAAATCAAGGATATCTTTTCTACCAAATCTCTCTGCTTCATTAGCCTTGACAAAACCATTTGCTACTGCTGTATTTAAAACCTTTTGTGTATCAATGCCTATACCATCTGAGATTATATCAACATTGACTTTACCGCCTTCTTGATATGCACGCAGGTTAATCAGAGCAGTCTCATCTTTTTTATTTGCAACTCGATCTTCTGGGCTTTCGATATCTCGATCAACAAGAAAATTCATCACAACTGCCAACGGATCGTAAAGATTCTCTACTACTGATTTATCCAAATTCACTTCGCCACCACTTGTTTCAAGCTGTATTTTCTTTTTATTTTTCATAGTCATATCACGTATAAGTCGTGGAAATCTATTGAAAACAAGCGATATGGGTTGCATCCTGGTATTCATTATGCGCTCTTGAATTGTTGATGTTGTCATGTCGATATCTTGTAAGACACTCGACAAACCTGGTATGGTTCGTGTCAGTTCTGTAGTCAATCGCATCAATTGATTACGAGCTAAAACCAACTCACCAGCATAAATCATCAATTCGTCTAATAATGCCAAATTAACTCTAATTGTTTCGTTTTTATTCTCTGCATTTTTCAGATCTAAACCATTTGTATTCTGTGCTGTCTTCATATATCCTCACTTCTTACTTAATAAATAATTATCTTATTTACATATAATCTAACATAATCTATTGCCAAAAACAATCTTTTTCATTAAACATGCTGATCTAACATGATTAAAAAACTATTTACTATGGCTGTATGATCTTCTGTATCTATCTCATAAGCACGAAAGTTTACCTTCTTCTCGATAGACATAGCATAAGATTCTCGAAAATTCTTGTTCATAATATTATATTCCAATATCTTTTCATAAAAATTGATTTCTTTGAGAGGTACCCAAGTTTTCTCTATATTAAAGTCAATCTCTTCAGAACAAATTATCTTTGCACCTGACTGCAGCTTTAAAGCATACAAGGTGGCTTGCTCTGAATATTGACACTTGGTAATCAAAACTTCTTTTTGTGTATTAGAGATAGTATAAACCTTTTTCTTCTCCTGCATCAATTTATCTATCTTGATAGGTGTCATCCAAGTAAAAAGCTTCTGATCTTGCATCCGTGCCCATACCAACGACTTTTCAAATATTAAACTCTTTTCACCTGCCATCAATTCTCCCTCTTATTAAAATCAATATCACATCTATTTGTCTATATTAAATAAATTATTCATTTAAAGTCAAGTAATTTTTAATGTTTTTATAAAATAGTGTGAGAAATCAAATATTATAACTCTAAACATCGAATTAGCTTTTACAAAGTACCAAAATATTAGCATGCACTATGATTGATAAGTTTAGCACAAGCCCACACTAATATATGCGTCCGAATATGCATATTTCACAAAAATAAATTAGTTTTTTGTAAACTTGCTGCTGATATAGTTTAAAGCCATCTATTTTTATCTAATCTATTTTAATGCAAACTCGTTATGAAAGTCATGCCTAAATTGTTTTTGCTTTTCACTATCCAAATATAAAGCACAAGACGAAGATTAAAAAATGCATTTTACTAAATAAATAATAGCAAAAAAAAGATTATAAAATGCATTTAACTAAACAAAAAATAGCAATAAAAAGATTATAAAATGCATTTAACTAAACAAAAAAAAGCAATAAAAAGATTATAAAATGCATTTAACTAAACTGAGAAGCAATGACTTGGCATTCTATTCTGGCTTTTGTGTATCTTCTTGCTTTTTAATATAATATCACAACTGAAATTCTTACCATCCCGTTACCATCCCGTTACCATCCTCTTGCTATCTTGGAGAATCAAAGGCTTACTATGGGGAGTATAGGCTGTTGGTTATGAGCTAAATTATGTAATAATTATATGAAAAAAGAATATATTCACAGAAAACCCCTTAATATTTTAAGCTGATTATTATATTATATTATTCTGTATTGCTTTTTTAATTCTTATACAACGTTCCAAAACTTCTGGAAGCAAAGACAACTCAAGTTGTGTAGTAGCATCGCTCAAAGCTTCCATAGGTTCAGGGTGAGTTTCAATAAATAAACCATCCACCATACCTGTGGCAATTGCTGCTTGAGCTAACATAGGAGCAAATTCTGGTGTGCCACCAGTAGTTCTGCTAATTGAAGGTCTCTGCATACTATGAGTTACGTCATATACAACAGGGAAATTGAGCTTTTTCATCAGTGCAAAACTTCTAAAGTCAACAACAAGATTATGATAACCAAATGTTGATCCTCTTTCAGTAAGCATCACTTTATAATTGTCATTAACAGTAACCTTTTCTGCTTGTTGCCACATATCTTCAGGAGATAAAAATTGTCCTTTTTTGATATTCACAATTTTATTTGTTTTTGCAGCAGCTGAAATTAGCCAAGTTTGCCTACTTAAAAATGCTGGTATTTGAATAATATCAGCCACTTGTGCCACTTCTTCTACCTCAACTGTCTCGTGCACATCTGTCAGAATAGGCAAATTGTAAGTTTCTTTAATCTTCTGCAATATTTTTAAACCCTTTTTCATGCCAGGTCCAGAAAAAGAATGATAGTTTGTTCTGTTTGACTTTTCATACGATGACTTGAAGATTAGCTTGATACCAAGTTTATCAGTAGTTTTCTTTAAAAATTCAGCTGTATCCATCATCAACTTTTCACTTTCAACAACGCATGGTCCTGATATCAAAAAAAACAAATCCTGGTTAGTTAGCTCATTGTATAGATCATCTGGTTTAATCATTTTTAATCCCTTCTAAAAATAGTTAATTTGTCTCCATTTACTTAAAGGCGGCTTTTGTGTCCACATTTTTTTAAAACATTTTCTAACTATTGTGTAAATAACAATGTATCAGATGCTTATCTATTATTCTTTATTCTTTTTCTTAAGCCCTGTATTTCTTGCTCAAGTCTTTGAATTTCTTGTTCTATCTCTGATTGAGATTTATTTAGCAAGCTATTTATTTTGGATTGAGAATAGATATAAAGCTCATTGTCAAAAATATCTGGTCCAATGATATATACTGCGTCAGGTATCTCTTGAAAATCTACTACACGTTTATTAGTTAGGTTTAACTCAATCACAATAGGCTTTGAATCCCTTATAATCTCAACTAATATAGGTTGCTTTGTAAGTCCAACTGCCAGCTGCTTGCTCAGCTCTTCTTCTGTATGAACTAACACATTATTAACTGATGTAATGATATCTTTGACTTTAAAGCCATTAGATTGGGCTAAAGAATACTCTCTAATATCGACGATCACAAGTCCATTTTTTTGTTTGAAATGGTTAGCCAGCTTTTGATTTAAAGGCTGAACATCAAATCCGATGAAGAGCCAGGGATTTTGAATAAAGTTATATATATACAAGTCTTGTAAAAGAGTGTTTCTACTCTCAGCTTCGACTGTAAACAACATAGTTTTGTAATTATCTTTAACAGTAAAAAGAATCTTATCGTTTTCATTATATTCTTTTAGCTTTTGTCTAAAATCTTCTTCATTTGTAAGAACATGATTATCAATTTTCCAAATAATCTGATTCTTTTTAAGTCCTGCTTTGCTTGCTGGCGAATCTTTCATAACAGAATCGATAATAACGCCACCTTTTAGATTGAACTTCAATAATGTAGGCAAATCGGGTTCTCTGACATATACACCGATATAAATGTTTTGAGCTGTCAAGGCTGAGCTTATAGCTAAAGCTAAAAAAATCAATATCTGTTTCAGCATAATTCAAGTTTTAATAAAGGATTCTTGGTTGAACCTTCTGTTTAACTTCGCTAATGTAGAATATTGTTCTGTTTGAACTGTCTCTTAATTTGTGTAGGATATACGATTTATCTTCCTCTATCATTGATAAAGGAGAGCCTTGAATATTTGCAGATACAGGCTTAATATGATCAGAAATGCCTGAAAAATCTCCTCCATCTTGAGAGTTAAAAAGAAGATAATCAATATCTTTTTTATTATCAAACACAAAACTGTTTATTTTGTATGCAGTGTTTGGCTTTAATATCAACATAGTGAGCATTATTGTTAGGACAGACACAAGAGAAATAGAAATAACTGGCATCAACTTTGATTGTTTATTTTCAAAAAGCTTATTACGCATTTCATATTTTAGCCGAACAGAAAAAGGTCCTGGCTGAAATTCAGGTTTATTAATGCTACATAGATATTTGCTTAAGCGCTTCATTGTATACCTCCTCAGGAATTATTTCCTGAAGTCTTTTTAATGCACGGTGTAAATTTACTCTAAGTGTGCTTTCATTTTTGCCTGTAATTTCAGCTATTTCGCTGAAAGGTTTTCTTTCAAAGTATCTAAGTGTGATTATGTCTTGGTCTTTAATTGGTAATTGTTTTAAATACTTATGAACAAATTTAAACGATTTTTGGTTATCATGATAAGTATCAAAATGGCTGCTCTGAGAATTTATCTGATAATTATTAGAAATCTTATACTTTTTTTTCTCTTTTTTTGCGTGATTACATATTTCATTAAAAGCGATGCGATATAACCATGCAGAAAAAGGTATTTTTCTCCACTTAAACAAAGATATGTTTTTCATTGCTTTATAAAAAACAGTTGAGACGATATCCTCAGCTGTTTCTTGGTTATACACACGATACATTACATATCTAAAGATTGCAGGCATATACTTTTCATACAAATAATCAAAGGCTTGATAGTCTGTTTTTGCCTGAGCAATTATGTTTTTTTCCTCTTCCATTGTCATTTCATTCATCTTTTACCTTCTAAAACTCAATCATTCATATATTATAACTCTATAAAATGAAAATGTAACAAAAAAAAGGCAGATTTTTCTGCCTTTCTTTATATTTCTTAAATATCCATGATATCTTTTTCTTTTATATTGGATAGTTCGTCTATTTTTTCAATCCATTTATCGGTAACTTTCTGTACTTCATCAAGTAACCTTTTTTCATCATCTTCAGTAATTTCGCTATTCTTCTTATCTTTTTTGATCATGTCATTGTAGTCACGTCTGATATTGCGACATGCAATCTTTGCATCTTCTGCTTGTCTTTTGATTGTTTTTGCAATATCTTTTCGTTTTTCTTCTGTAAGCTGAGGGAATGGCAGGCGTATAATATTGCCATCATTTTCGGGAGTAATACCCAAATTAGCGGCTAATATAGCCTTTTCAATTTCTGAAAGGGTTGTTTTGTCCCAGGGTTGAAATATTATCATTCTTGGTTCTGGAATATTAATATTGCCAAGCTGTTTAATTGGTGTGAGAGTGCCATAATAGTTGACTTTGATATCATCCAATACAGAAGCGCTTGCTCTACCTGTGCGTGTTTTGATATATTGATTACCAAGTGATTCGAACGTTTTATTCATTTTTTCTTCAGCTTCTTTTAAAAAATCTACCATTTTTATCTCCTTAGCTATGCACGTATGTGCCAAATTCATTATTGGTCAAACATTCTCTGATACTATTTGGAGTACCAATATTAAATACTTTTATTGGAACATTATAATCTCTTGCTAATGAAAAAGCGGTCATATCCATTACATTAAGCTGCTTTCTTATTGCCTCTTGATATGTAAGATCGGGAATAAATTGTGCGTTTTTGTCTTTATGAGGATCGGCAGTAAACACGCCATCGACTTTTGTACCTTTTAACACAATGTCACACTCAAGTTCAATAGCTCTTAATACAGCAGCTGTATCTGTTGTAAAAAAAGGATTACCTGTACCACCAGCAAAAAAGCATATCTTTCCTTTTTTCATATCATCGTTAGCACATTGATAAGTATAAAGCTTTGCAACCTTAGGACACTCAAATGCTGTAAACACCTCAACTGCATAATTCTTTGCTTGAAGAGCATTTGATACTATCACAGCATTCTGAAGTGTTGCAAGCATACCCACATTATCGGCAGCAGCTCGATTAAGCTCTGGATGCTCTGAGCCTCGATAATAATTGCCTCCTCCTATAACGATACCAATACTATAACCTAACTTTCTGACTTCAATTATCTCGTTGCAAATACTTTCAAGAGCTTGGTTATCTATACCAAATCCTTCTTTGCCTGCGAGATATTCACCGCTTAATTTTAAAATTACTCTGTGTATCTTTTCAGGCTTAAAAACACTCATGTCTACTCACCTAATGAATATCTGATAAAACGAGCAACTTGAATGTTTTCACCAGTTTGTGTAATAGCTTCATTGATAACGTCTTGAACGGTTTTCTTGTCATCTTTAATAAATTCTTGTGACAAAAGACAAGTTTCTTTAAAAAACTTATTGATTTGCCCTTCAACAATTCTATCAACGAATTTTTCGTCTTTACCATCATTGATTGCTTTATTATGATAAACTTCTTTTTCTGCTTCTACAATCTTTGGATCTATATCTTCTGCTCTTAAAGCCAAGGGATTAGTTGCAACAACCTGCATACAAATGTCTTTGCAAAGCTCTTCGAATTTCTCTGTTCTTGCCACAAAGTCTGTTTCACAATTTATTTCAACCAGACAACCTATACGGCTATTAGAATGAATATATGAATAGATTCTGCCTTCTTTTGTAGCTCTATCAGATTTAGAGGCAGCTTTGGCAATTCCTCTTTCTCTTAAAATCTTTATTGATTCGTCTATATTACCTTTGGTTTCAACTAAGATTTTTTTGCACTCCATCATTCCAGCACCTGTTTTATCACGTAATTCCTTTACTAATGTTGCGGTAATTTCCATTTATTCTCTCCTTAATTTAAATTGAATTTAGAAAAAAGAGAGACTTTCGCCTCTCTTTCGAAATGTTTATTATTTAGAAGACTCTTCTTTTTCTTCAGTATTTTCAATATTATTAATGATATCCATCAAGTCAACTTCTTCAGAATCGTCATCTGCCTCGTCGGTGTTAGCTTGAACGGTAGCTCCACCTTCAAGAGCTATTTGGCGCCCTTCAATTACAGCTTTTGCAAGAGTTGATGCAATAAGCTCTACAGCACGAATAGCATCATCATTTGATGGAATAACATAATCTATTAGATCGGGATCACTATTTGTGTCAACCATTCCAATAATTGGGATACCTAATTTACGAGCTTCATGAACAGCAATTGCTTCTTTTGTTGTATCAACTACAAATACAGCCCCTGGTTTTCTATCAAGTTTACGAATACCGCCGAGAGCTTTCTCGATTTTCTCATGTTCTCGTTTCATTTTGATTTGCTCAAGTTTTGTATAGTTGTCAAAGCTTTCTGGTCGCTTAATTAATTCTTCAACATATTCCATCTTTTCAATTGATTTACGAATAGTCTGCATATTTGTCAACATGCCACCATACCAACGATAGCAAACATAGCTGATATCATTTTCTATAGCAATCGTTTCTATAGCTTCTTGAGCTTGTTTTTTGGTACCTACAAATAAAATTGGCTCGCCTCTTTGAGCAACATCTTTTAAGAAATGATAAGCTTCGTTGATTGAATCAACTGTTTGCTTTAAATCGATTATATGAATACCATTTCTTTTGATAAATATATATTTTTTCATCTTGGGGTTCCACTTATGAGTCTGATGACCAAAGTGAACGCCTGCTTCAAGTAGTTGTTTCATTGTAACAACAGTCATTATGTTCTCCTTTACGGTTATATTGCCGGGTGGATATAAGCGATTAAGTTTTTCAATCTAATAAAAATAAAAAACACCGACTCGCAAATCCAGACCCGTCGTAATTGTATTGTTTAGCGTTTTGAGAATTGGAATCTCTTTCTTGCTTTTGGACGACCAGGTTTCTTTCTTTCAACCATACGTGAATCACGAGTTAATAAACCCTTCTCTTTTAAAACGTGGCGTAATTCATCATCATATTTAATTAAAGCACGTGATACACCGTGTCTAATTGCACCTGCTTGGCTTGATAATCCACCTCCGCAGACATTAACCTTAAGATCAAACTTGTCTCCTAATGATACTAACTCAAATGCTTGCTCAACAACCATTTCAAGTACTTCACGAGCAAGATATTTTTTCATTGGAACTGAGTTGATGATTCTTTTACCAGTACCAGGTGTTATTCTAACACGTGCTACTGATGTCTTTCTTCTTCCTACTGCATCAAAATATTGCATTAATTAACCTCCATTATGGTAAAGTTGTCGGTTTTTGTGCAGTATGTGGATGATCACTGCCCGCATAAACTTTCAACTTCTTAAGCATTTGTCTTCCTAATACGTTTTTAGGAAGCATTCCTTTAATTGAGTGAATAATAATTTCTTCTGGTTTTTTGGCTACCATGCGCTTGAATGGAATTTCTTTTAGCCCACCAGGAAAACCGCTATAGCTTTTGTAAACCTTCTGAAGTGCTTTACTTCCTGTCAAAGCCACTTTTTCCGCATTAATTACAACAACAAAATCGCCTGTATCAATGTTTGGACTAAAATATGGCTTGTTTTTACCACGAAGTATAGAAGCTACTTGACTTGAAATACGACCTAAAGTCTTATCGGTAGCGTCAATAAGATACCAATCATGATGGATTTCATTAGGCCTTGGTGTGAATGTCTTCATTCTTACTCCTTTCTTTTTAACATATCTAATCAAAATATTTTTATATATGCTTTTATGTCAAGCTTAATTATTGCTTTAACTGATTTTTTATCTTTCTATTTTGCTTAATTAACTACTAACGCAGGATACAACTATATTTAAGCCAATAGCTAAGCTCATTTATTGAAAAATGGCGGAGAGTCAGGGATTCGAACCCTGGGTTCTCTGTGCGAAAACAACGGTTTTCGAGACCGCCCCATTCAACCGCTCTGGCAACTCTCCAAAAACAATTTCTTAATAATACATATATTAGTCAACACTTTTTATCGATTATTTAAAATTGAAAGATTTAAATTGACAAAATACTTTTATAAAATATCTTTAATTAAGATGAAAGGAGACATAAATGAATATTGAAAGACTTAGAAATTATATAGAAACATGCTTTGAAAACAAAGAATGGACTCCCTCTTTTAAAGATTATGATACTTGGAATATATTTAAAAACCTACTCAACCGCGGAGAAATTCGTGCTGCACAAAAAATTGATGGTGCATGGCATACTAATTCATGGGTAAAAAAAGGTATTCTTTTGGGGTTCAGAATTGGTAAAATGGCAAGCTTCTCACAAGACATCTTTACCTTTTACGACAAACATACATATCCTTTAAAATCAATTGATATACACGAGGGAATAAGGCTTGTGCCTGGAGGTTCATCTGTGCGTGATGGTGTTTATATTGCAAAGGCAGTAACTATAATGCCGCCAAGTTATGTCAACGTCGGTGCTTATATTGACGAAGGCACTATGATAGACTCTCATGCATTGGTCGGTTCTTGTGCTCAAATAGGTAAAAATGTGCATATTAGTGCTGCTTCAATGATTGGAGGCGTTCTCGAACCTATCGGCGCAAACCCCGTTATAATAGAAGATAATGTGTTTATAGGCGGTAATTGTGGGATATATGAAGGTGCTATCATTAAACAAGGTGCTGTTATTGCTGCTGGAGTTATAATAACTGGCGGCACATCTATTTATGATGCAACAAAAGATAGATGGATTAGTAGAGAAAGTGGAAAGGGACTTATGATACCTGAAAATGCTGTAATAGTTCAAGGCTCAAAACCTCTAAAAGCAAATCCTGAATTCCATGTAGCATGCCCAATTATCATAAAATATCGCGATAGTAAAACGAATGCATCTATCATCTTAGAAGGCGTATTGAGATCATGATAGCTGATAGATTAAAGAACATAAACAAGTCAATAATTAGACAAATATTTGATTCCGCCCCACCAAATGCCATAAATATGGGATTAGGTGAAATTCAGTTTAATACACCAAATATCGTAAAATTAAAAGCAAAAAAAGCTATCAATCAAAATGAAATATATTATACGCCAAACGCTGGCTTGACCGAGCTACGTGAAGCTGTTGCAAACTATTATAATAAGCAAAACATGCAATCTATAAGCTTTAAAAATACCTGCATTTTTAATGGAGCACAAGAAGCAATATTTTCTGTCTTGTTTTCAATATTAAACCCCGATGATGAGCTAATTATCACAGACCCAACATTTTTAGCATATAAGACAATTGCCGCTATGTTTGGTGCATCAACCAAGACTTTTCCCTTAGATTCAAGTAAGGCGTTCAGCTTTGATATAAAACAATTAGAAGAGCAAATTACTCAAAAAACCAAAGCTGTATTTCTCAATCATCCAGCAAACCCAACTGGCAAGGCGTTTTCTGAAAAAGATATCAAAGAGATTTCAAATCTATGCAAAAAGCACAACATAATACTAATAGCTGATGAGGTTTATATTGAGCTCTATCTTAAAAAGCCAATCCCATCATTTTGGGGTCATTATGATAACACCGTGATAATATCTGGCTTATCAAAGTCTCACTGCATGACAGGCTGGAGAATTGGCTGGGTTGTTGCAAAAGAAGAATTGCTCGAAAAGTTTATAGTTGCTCACCAATACATTTCAACATGTGTATCCCCCATAACACAAAAAGCTGCCATAGCTGCTCTCTCAGAAAAAGGAATGGAAACTATTAAAAGTCTGAGAAAGAGGCTTATAAAAAACTATAATATCGCTACCCAATACCTTAAAAACCATATCACCTATGAAGCTGAAGTAGCTCCATACTTGATGATAAAAATTAAAGATGATGATATTACTTTTTGTAAACAGCTTGCACAAAAAGGCTTAATAGTAATGCCTGGCTCTGCCTTTGGCAAAGAAAGTCAAGGATTTATAAGAATCAACTATGCGTTAAATGAAAAAAAGCTGAGAATGGGTCTGAAAATACTATTGAAGAATTTGACTTAGAACAGCTGCTCTTAAAACGTTATCATATATGCAAAATAATTAAGTGTAAGTATTAATATAATCACCAAATAGTCAATAAAGTAAAACTTCAGATTTGTCTTAAATTGTGGCTTTAAAGAAACCCCTTTTAGCTCAAGTGCTATTGCCTTATATTGCACCTCAGAAAGAGACTTTACAACTAATGGCAACGACACTTCTTTTAATATATGTAACTTTCTACTTAGCTTGCTATCTGCTATAATGTTACGTTGTTTGATAATTTGAGCTATATGCTTTATCTGCTTACTAAAGCTTGTTAAATACTGAATACAAAAAGTAACTGTCAAAGATAAATTGCGGGGTAGACGATAGTATTGAAACACTTCTAAAAATTCATTTAATGAGACATTTGCCAACACAATAGTACTTAAAATAATTGTTGCATAGCGTAAAAAAGACGACAATGCATACGACACACCAACTTCTGTTATCTGTACAAAGTAGAGTTGATAATATATCTCACCTCCACGCCTAAACAAAAGCTGCATGACAAAAATACTGATCAGCAAATGTCTCATTTTGTATAAAACTTGTAAGACTCCCTTTTTAATAAAGCCCATCACAACTGTAAAGAGCAACAAAATCAAAAAGACAAAGAGTTGATTTACAAGAGACTTATTGATTAAAATTAAGCTCGTACTTATAATACATGCAAAGATCAAGGTTCGCGGGTCGAGCTTTTTACCAAGCATTAAAATACAACCCACTCAAAACCTAAGGTAAAGTTTCTCCCTGCTGCAGGGAAACCATATTCTTCGGAATAATCAGTATCAAAAATATTTTCCACACCCAATACAATTCTGTTCTTTCCAAATGCTTTAGAGAAAGATATTTGGTGTAACGTGTAGTCATCAAGTGTATAAAGTCTATCTAAGTCATCTGGACTGATACGCGTATCATAATAGTCAAATTGATATTTCATTCTGATATCATATGGCAAGCGATAACGCAAAATACATGAGATTTGATTTTCAGGTACTTCATAATATGGGTAGTCTTTATTCATAGATAGGTCAATGTATCCATAATTAAATTCCAGGTCTGCACTCTTACTAAGATTCATCATCAAAGCAAGTTCCCAGCCTCTATTTTTAACTTCTGTATAGTTTTCATATCTGCTGCCTCTCTTATCTATCATATCATAAACATGATTATAGAAAAATGTATTAGTCAGGCTGATAGGGCGGACAAAGTTAAATGTGTTTAAAAAAGCTATCTCATACTTATAAGCATTCTCAGGATCGAGATCAAGGTTACCACTTGAATCGCTAAATAAATGGCGCATTGTAGGATACTGAACATTTCGTGATACCCCCATATTTATTCGCTCAAAGAATAAGTCATGAATTGTTGCACCTGCACTAAAGTCAAAATAGGCTGGAGTATTAATTTTCTTTACTCCGATAACATCTCTGATAGAATGTGAAAGACCTGCACCACCTGATATTTCAAGTACATCTGACAATTGACTCATATTAAAAAAGGCGATTGAATTAGTATATGTCGCATTCTCCAAGCCATCTTTATACGAGCCTAAATCAGTTCTATAATAATACTGTCTTTCTGTTTTAACCATCATGTTAGCAAAATGTTTTTCCCAATAATTCATTTTCACTTTGCCTTCATAGCCAATTGCATAGCTTTCTACCCAAGAATTTTGCGAATCAAAGCTCATACTCTGATCACGATATTCATGATATCTATTATCAAAGCCATCATAATAAGCACGGTGTGTTGACTCAACATTAATAGAGTGTATTAAAGCTGCCATTACTGATGCATTATAACGCTTCCAATCAGTAAACTTTCTTACCTTACTCTCATAGATCGAGTTTGGAACATTCTTTTCATCTGCATATGTATAGCCCATTGTAACACCTATTGTCTGATAGTCAAACACTGTCCAATTAATTTTTGACTGTAAGTCCCAAGAGCTATTATCTGCATAATTCCTTACTTTACCATTTTCATATTGCGTTGGCTTAAAATCATTGGAAAGCATATAGCCGCCTGTTTGATTATACGAGTAATTCGCCCAAAAATCCCATGTCTTAAAATCATGTGCTAAAACAGCTTTAGTATTATGAGTATTATTTCTTTTAACAATTGTGCTCAGTTTAAGCCAGTCATCACTGGAAGGCTTTTTGGTTATATAATTTACTGCTCCACCCATACTATTAAAGCCATATAAAGATGATACAGGACCCTTTACCAACTGCACTTCCTCAACATCAAACAAAGGTATTTCTATTAGATTTACATTACCAAAATAACCACCGTTGAGCGTACGACCATCTACCATCACTTTCACATCTTTTTTCTGAAAAGCCCGTATTCTTAAGTTAGATTCGCCTTTACCACCAGAGGTTATTGCCACACCTGTTACGCCTTTCATAGCATCAAAGAAGTTCATCTCTCCAGCAATATCCTCTTTATTTAAGCTCTTCACAGTGATTGAGCCTATCGATTCTTGAGGTTCTTTTGCTACGACCCTAATCTCTTCTAAACGATAGTATTTTCTTGTTGCGACACTATCCTTTTCTGCTGCCAACAAGATACCAAAAGACAGAATTAATAAAATAATACTAATTGTTCTCTTCATGTTCTACCTCTCTATTTAACTGATGTTTTTCAAAATTTATGACTTGAGAGCTTAGCTCTTCAAACTGTTCTACTCGATGACTGCTAATAAGTGCAGATCCGCCTGACGCAATATGTGTTTTACAAGCCTTAAGGAATAATTCTCTACGACTAATATCCACGCCTTCCAATGGCTCATCGAGTATCCAAAGTGGTCGCTTAATTAGTTCAAGATATATAAAAAACAAACACTTTTGTTCTCCGAAACTCATTTTCCAAAGTAATTCATCTTTTTTATCAAATAGAGCATACCGTTTTAATAAATCATAATAGCTTTCCAATTTATCCGCATCATTCCACAACAAAAAATCACGCTCAGGATTCAAACCAATAAAGTTGTGATGAGGGTTTTGTTTTAATATATGCACCTTTGAGAAATACTCATAATCAACAAGGTTATTCATGTTTTGCTTATCAAAAATAATATCTCCAGATTGTGGTTTTAAGCGTCTCGATAAAATCTCACACAACGTTGTTTTACCGCTCCCACTTTTACCCGTTATCACCACCATTTCACCTTTTCCAACGAAAAGTTTAAGTTTATCGATAATAATCTTATCTTCTTGATATGCAAAGCTTAAGTTTTCAATTTGTAGCATTTTTTCCAAACCCAATTGTATATTGATAATCCATTGGATAGTCCGTATGGTCTGATAGCATAATAATACGCCCATCGTTTCTTTTCTTTGCCAAGACTTCAGCCAAGATTTTTGAATGTTGGATTGATAAACCAGAGAAAGGCTCATCAAGCAGCCAAATATCAGGGTCATTGACAAATAATGCAATCAAACAGATCATTTTCTTTTGCCCCCATGAAAGCTCACTCGTTTTAGATGACTCATCGACTTTTAAGCCAAACAAATCAAGATATTCCTCGATCAGCACATCTTTTTCAGCTGTCTTGCGTTGTGTATATAATAGTTGGCAATTCAATTCCTCATACACTCCTGCAAATGATATCTGGCATTCTGGGTCTTGAAAAACAATATTTACTGTTTCAATATGCTCCAATACGCTCAAATCATGCAAATTATAGCCCTTATACTCGATAAGCCCATCAAGCTCTCCTCCCAAATACTGACAAATAAAGCCACTTAAACTATAAATAAATGTACTTTTACCTGCTCCATTAGGTCCTGATAGCTTAACAAGAGATCCTTTATTAAAAGTATAGTTCAAATTATGAAAAATAAAGCCTGTGTCAGAGCTATATTTGTATGATAAGTCTCGTATTTTTAGCATTTTTATTTAAATTCAATTGAAGCTACATTCTTGATCCAGCGATTACGAAATGAATCATCTTTAACAACTACTCGAAAATAAGTTTTTTTGCGTTCATGAGCAATAATCAAACCTGCTTTTGCAAAATCTCTCTTTTTCATCATTAGGCTCATTCCTTCTGATGATTTTATACTTACTGTCTCTACATTATCAAGTTTTAACAGCTCAGTAAATTGACTATAGGACACAAAAGGCTCATTCTTTTTCTTAAGCTTAAAGCTCTCTTTGCTCATTTCCAAAAACTCTTTTTCACTTATTGTCTTATCAACACCATTTCCAATTACTCTTAAGCTCAAATTAGCCGCAAACAAAGATAAGCTTAAAAATGATAATAAAACTATTGATATACTAATTCTTTTCAACATATTTAACCACTCCTATAATATCTTGTGCTCTCACAGAGCCGTGTGTTCCGCCCTTATTTAGATAAGAATGCCCACCATGATCTGAGAAAA
The DNA here is from genome assembly GCA_020532185.1 of Candidatus Cloacimonadota bacterium. Lineage (GTDB taxonomy): Bacteria > Cloacimonadota > Cloacimonadia > Cloacimonadales > WRIO01 > JAGOCT01. Next base: position 25,819 of record JAJBBH010000100.1, read on the forward strand.
TTATTACATCTCCATCAAACTCATTAATCAACTGCTCTGTATAGTCTAAAATCAAAGTTAACTGATTCATAGTAATAGAATTAAAAGGACCATATTCATGCAACCTATCATCTACGCTATGAAAGTGAACTAAAATAAATTGATGAATATCAGCTTTTACATGCATCATCGCTTTTTCAAAAATCTCATCATCAATCGTACCATTATCATTATCATCTGTATGCAGAATGATCTTGGTTGGTGAGCTATAATAGCATTTTTCTTCTTCAATTATCACACCATTTTGAAAAGGCTTTTCTGTATATATCTGGCTGCCTAACTGCTTGGGTAAATAGGTGCCTGTCCCAAGCATAAAATAAGCATATTTTGTTTTAGATGGATATGTACTACGAGTTGGCATATACTGAGTTTCTTTAATATCTATGCCCTTTTCTGCACAATAATTTGCTAATACATGCCAGCCTAATCCATCAATAAAGATTGCCATTGTTTTATTTTTTTCAACGCTCTGTTTCTGCTTTAAAAAAACATCTTTAAGACCTGCTTTGGGATAGTCAGACCAAATGACCAAAACAGTGTCGCTCTCACTTTGGAAATGTGTCATTTTAAATTCGATATTTGAATCAAACACACTCTCCTGTCCTTCGTTCGAGATAATCAATTTTATCTCATCATCGTCTTTTAATGCACTCAAATCCCATTTATCTGCAATTTGATACTTGTCTGCATAATAGCCATTTTTTTCTTGAATGCCAAGCAATTCTGATTGAGAAATAATAAAGTCAAAAGGCTTGATAAATTCTTCTTGATAGACTCCATCAATAATCGACAAAGCATAATCTGTCTCCTTGCAATTCAATGCAAAATAGGCAACATTTTTAATGCTTGTTACTGCGGGTAACACTTCAGAGCTCAAATCAACCACATTTTTCTTTTGTTTCCATGTCAAAAGCTCGAGGCTATTAACATCAATCACAGCTGCTATATTATTATCACCACAAATCATCACTTGTTCACAGTTTAGCTTTTTACTAAGACTAATCAACTCTTTCATTGATTTAACTTCTGTACCTGGCTTTACATCGCCATAAACAGGAATGGCAATCAAGGGAATAATTGCAAGAATCAGTATGAATAAACAAATTGTTTTTTTCATTATTTTATCTCTATCTTTCTAATTATATTACTTTCTTCAACAAAATCAAACTCAACTTTCGCATCTGGACTCAAAGAGAATATCTCTCTAATTTTGCTTGCTTCAATGTTTCTCATTTCGTGATCAAAGAGCACAACTGTATCATCAAATGTTACTATAAACAAGTTTTTGGGCCACATTCCAGCAGGCATTGTAGGGCTTCTAAGATCAAGTCCACCCGTTTCATTCTTAAGCATAACTGCCTTTTTCAAAAACTTATCATAAGTCAATTCACTTATAAACTTATCTTTCGTTTCTAATCTGACAGGCAGCCTAACATTATTCGCCAATATCTCTTTCATATCTCTAAAGAAAAAGCCTTGGTAGCTTGTAAATGGCTTAGGATTATCATACAAAGCGATTTTATCTTGCAAATAGCTAAACAAATATATATATCTAACTGACGGATAAACAACTGTTTTAACTGTCTTGATATTGTTCAAATCTGATGCCCAATACATATCCATTCTTGTTTCACTTACCACACGTAAATTATGATCTTTCAGTGTTTTTCCATTTCTTTTATACGCCAAAATAGGCTTATATTGCTCAACTTCTTCAAGAGAGTATTTCACCTGATAATTATCATCTGAGTTAATTTCAAGCATTTCATAATCTGTTACATTATAGAGGTTTAAGATATCTTTTAAAAAGTATCCTTCCCATGCATCATCAGAAACAACTCCTCTTTTATCTCGATGAGTGTCAAACTTAACAATTTCAAGATGAGACAATTCAGATAATTTAATTATCTGATCAGGCAAACCATCGGCTATAAGACTAATCGCATTAAGCGAACCACATATAATCGTAATGAAACAAAGAATAAACAGTATTTTTTTCATTTAAACCACCTTTATTATTTTCATTTTAACAATTTCTTTATACATTCCCCATGCAAGAAAAGCTCCTAAAACAGCTGATACTGTAGCTGCTGAAAGAGATATTGTCAAAGGGATAATTGGCATTCTAAAGATTACCATTGCAATCATCAGTGCACCAGTTAAATTAGCTGCAATGCTATATATTACGGAAGCAGCGATATTTCTTTTATTGTAAATTAGGGCTACAAGCTCAATTATTAAGCCTGGTAAACCATAAGATATAATAGAAAAAACACCATGATTCCCAAAAAAACCTAAGAATAAAACAACGAGAGCTTGTGTTAAACCAACTAATAATGCTGACCCTCTTTTGGGGACTAACAGCTTTGCTAAAACAAGCCACGACATATAGATACCTCCAGCTATAGAGCCACCAGGTATCATTAACGGTGAAGATATAAAGTGCACTAAAGGAGTAACAATCGGCTTGATAGCCAAGCCGATTGCTCCTAAAATTGCAATAATTAACAATTCATTTAAATTGAATTTTTCCATTATTCTGCTAATTCTAATTTAATTTGCATTAATTTCTTAAATTTCTTTTGTGCACCAGTCATATCTTCGCCGAATGTTGGGAAGATAGTGGTCATTGCATTTTTCAACCAATAGCCATCTTCAATTAATTCCCATGTATAAGCTACGTCATAGCCATCATTTGCTACAAGCTTATAAGTATAATTTTGTGGTTGGTCTGTGATATATTCGGTAATAAAATCTTTAAGCTTAATGCCTTGATCCATCTCATCATAATAATCTGCAATTTCTTCTGTTTCGAGTGCATTCATTTCAAACAATACTAATTCACCATTAGGCTTTACAACTTGTACTGATCTGAATAGTTCTATTTGCCCAAGAAATTTCACGTTAAATACATTTTCAATTGCATCTGATTCAAA
>JAJBBH010000030.1 GCA_020532185.1 Candidatus Cloacimonadota bacterium
AACTATCACTATAAACGAGATCACCAATGCTCCGACTGATGTGATTGCAAATGCAGGCAGATTGAATGTAGCAATATCATGGACAGCACCCAACAATAGTAGTCCTGATTTAATAAGACAAAATGGATCGCGTGCTTTATTGAGTTATGATATCTGGAGAGCGTTGGAAGGAGATACTGATGATTGGACAGTTGTCGCGACAAATCTAACTAATACAAGCTTTATAGATGCGAGCTGGAGACATGCAGAACTTGGTAATTATGTCTATATGGTTCGAGCTAATTATTCTGGTGGTGTAGTTTCTGAAAACGCTGTTTCTAATACTGTGGAAAGAGATGTGATTTACAACTCTATCAGTGGCATTGTCTTGGCAAGTGGAGAAAATATCGGTTTGGCAGGTGCGACTATTACATTAGAAGGCATTGAGATTTATACAACTACCTCATCTGCAACTGGTGCATATAGCTTTGAGCAAGTGATAGCAAATAGAAACTATACATTAACAATAGAAAAAGATAATTATATTACTCATACAGGAGAAATAGTAACAGTCTTTGCTGATATAGTTATACCAACTATCACTTTACAAGAGATCACTAATCCTCCAACTGATGTGGTAGCAAGTGCAAATCAAAATCAAGTTGAACTTGCATGGGAAGCACCAGATAATTCTCGAGCTATGTTAGATTATATTATCTGGAGAGCAGAGCAAGGCTCATCAAGCAATGAAGATACTTGGCTTGAGATTGCATCAGCCATAACAACTACAAGTTATACCGACGAAAGCTGGGCAAATATTGAGCCAGGCACTTATGTATATATCGTGAAGGCAAGATATTCTGGCGATGTATTATCTGAAGCTGCTTATTCTAATATTGTGGAGAAAGAAGTTAGTGCAGATATCAATCCTATTTATGCAACAAAACTGCATAAAAACTATCCAAATCCATTTAATCCAAGCACGACTATATCTTTTAGTGTGATCGAGGCTACTCATGTGAAAATTGAGATATACAATACAGCTGGGCAAAAAGTTCGCACACTTGTTAATGATGTGAGAGCAATTGGTAATCACAGTATTGTTTGGAATGGACATGATGATAGCGGCAAGAACGTAGGTTCTGGTGTTTACTTCTATAGAATGACAACACCTAAGTTCTCTGCAACACAAAAAATGCTGTTGATGAAATAAATAAAACGTATAAAAAATAAAGCGGGCTAAGCCCGCTTTTTTTGATTTAAACAACGGTGAGCGTCACAAAGAGTGTGTCTCTCTTGAAAGCAATTGGTATTCATCGCAAAATCCATTTCAAAACTTTTAGCTTTTAAAAAAAATATCAGCTTCAAAGCGGCTCTGGGACGTCTTTTGAGAAATGAATTTAATTTATTTTTAAAAAACATCAAATTCGGACGCATATATATATAGAGGGGTCTTGATAATTTGTTTACAAAAATAATGGACGGTCTTTTTATTTTTACTAAATGGTGCTGAGTTAAGTTCCATGAGTGTCTCTTTAATGTATGAGATAAAATCAATTTTGAGAGGCTCTCCTTTTTTTAAGTCAACCCCTTTTTTGATAGGGCATTTTTCGTGTTTAAATAGATATTAAAAAAGCAGAGACATTTACTGCCTCTGCCATTATTCAAGTATTGTTTATAATGATTTTAAAGGTAGTGAAACCTTTTCACCTATTCTTGCTGACTCATACATAGCCAAAATAATTTCTAATGATTTTCTACCATTTCTTCCGTCAGTATTTGGTTCAGCTGTTCCTTTTAACACGTTTACAACATTTGTTAAAAAGCCAGTGTGGCCAAAGCCGTAAACACTTGAGGGAGCAGTAGAAGAATCAGTAACAAATCTATCATCATCATCATAATCTTTAAATTCCCAATGGTCAATTTTATTAACAGCGATACCACCAATCTTTACAGTACCATTTTCTCCCATAACAGTGATGGATCCCTCAAGATTTCGTGGAAAAATATTCATCGTAACTTCAACAGTACCTATAGCACCATTTCTAAATCTAATCAAGCCGCTACCCATATCTTCCACTTCTATTTGGTGATTAAGAGTTGCAGTCATTGCCATTACAGAATCAACTGGTCCAATAAGCCAATAAAGCAAGTCAAAATAGTGAGATGCTTGATTGAGAAAAGCTCCCCCATCAAACTCCCAAGTGCCTCTCCATTTTGCCATATCATAATATGACTGAGGTCTCGCCCATCTAACAGTAGCATTTGCACTAAATATTCTACCAAAACGGCCTTTATCTATTGCTTTCTTTAGCAGTTGAATAGATGGATTGAGCCTATTTTGCTTCACGACAAAAAGGTTTACATTATTATGATCACAAGCTTTAATAAGTTCATCTGCTTGAATCAGGTTAATTGCCATAGGCTTTTCAGTGATTACATGAATATTTCTATTTGCAGCTTCAACGCCCATTTCAGAATGCAAACCGCTTGGACTGCATATAATTACAGCATCAACAGACTCATCATCAAGCATTTTTTTATAGTCAGTATAATACTTTGTAACTTTATGCTTTTTACTTGCCTCAACTGCTCTGCTCTCAATCACATCGCAGCATGCAATAATTTCTGCATCGGGTATATTTGCAACAGCATCAAAGTGCCTATCAGATATTCTACCACAACCAATCAATGCAAACTTAACTTTTTCCATCACTTCCTCCATTAAGTTACTACCCCTGAACGGATTAAATCATGCATATGTAGCAATCCTACAGAACAATCATTTTTATCAACAATGGGTAGCATTGTTATTTTATATTTTTCCATTAAATTTAAAGCCTCGACAGCTAATTGACCTACTTTCATTCTTTTGGGATCCTTAGTCATTGTGAATTCAACAGTATTGCTTAAATCAATGTCTCCTTTAGCTAAAAAACGCCTAAGATCACCGTCTGTTATAATGCCAATTAATTTATTATCTTTGTTTACAACATTTGCACAACCTAAGCCCTTTGAGGTCATAAGCACTATGGCATCACTCATTGTAGCTTCAAAATTAATGACAGGGTTTGCATCATTGCTATGCATTAAATCGTCAACTTTTAGTAAGAGTTTTTTACCAATAGTTCCACCTGGATGAAAAAGAGCATAGTCATTTACTTTAAAGTTTTTCTTTTCTAATAGGGCAACTGCTAAAGCATCACCAAGACTCAGCTGGACGACGGCACTACAGGTTGGCACCATATTAAACGGTTCATAGCCTTCAGGTATAGCACTATTTAACACAATATCAGAGTTTTGTGCGAGGGCAGAATTCATATTGCCTGTAATTGATATTAAGGGTATTTTTAAGAATTTAATATAAGGAATTACAGCAATAACTTCTTGAGTATTACCACTTTGGGAAATAGTAATAACAATATCGTTTTTTTGCAACATTCCCAGATCACCGTGTATGCCTTCTGCTGGATGTAAGAAAATTGATGTGGTACCAGTTGAAGCCAGAGTAGAGGATATCTTTTTGGCAATAATACCAGATTTTCCCATACCGATGGCAACCACCTTGCCTGTACAATTTAATATCAACTCTACTGCTTTTTCCATATTGTCATCTATTAATTCAGCAGCTCTTAATATAGAATCAGCTTCCAGCCTCATCTGTTGTTTTACAAATTCTTTAATATTCATCAATATGCCTATTCGGTTAGACTTTCGCCTTTTGAGTCTATATCTTCTTTCATCATATTGATAACTTCATTTATCTCTTTTGAGCCTAAATCGCCTTTTGTATGTCTTCGTAGAGAAACAGTGTTGCTATCTTCTTCTTTCTCGCCAATGATAAGAATATAAGGTATTTTTCTCATTTCAGCTTCTCTGATTTTATATCCTATCTTTTCATTACGAGTATCAAGTTCCATACGAATATTTTGGTCGAGGAATCGTCTTTGAATTCTTCTTGCATAATGATGTGTACCCTCAGAGATTGCCAGAATAATGCCTTGTGTTGGACACAACCAAGTTGGGAAGTTACCTGCATAAAACTCAATTAATGTACCAAAGAACCTCTCAATTGATCCAAGCAAGGCTCTATGCACCATGTAAGGTCTGTGAGCCTGATTGTCAGTTCCAATATATTCCATATTAAAGCGAGTAGGCTCGTTGAAGTCAAATTGTACAGTGCTACATTGCCATGATCTTCCCAGTGCATCCTTTATTTTAATGTCAATTTTTGGTCCATAAAAGGCACCACCACCCTCATCTACATCATATTCAAGACCAAGTTTTTTTAATGCACTTTCTAAAGCATTTGTTGCTTTTTCCCATTCTTCATCGCTGCCAACAGGTTTTTCAGGCTTTGTTGATAAGAAAATTTGGAAATCTTTAAAGCCAAAATCATTGAGCATAGAAATGGAGAATTCAACTGTTTTTTCAATCTCATCCATAAGCTGATCAGATGTACAAATAATGTGGGCATCGTCTTGTGTAAATCCTCTTACTCTCATTAATCCATGCAATACGCCTGAACGTTCGTAACGATAAACAGTACCGAGTTCACAGTATCTAATTGGTAACTCTCTATAGCTTCTTTTTTGGCTATTGTATATTTCAATATGGAATGGACAGTTCATTGGTTTGATATAATAATCTTGTTCATCAATCTTCATAGGTGAATACATAGCGTCGCTATAAAAGCCTAAGTGTCCAGATCTTACCCAAAGGTCAGATAGTCCAATATGAGGGGTGTTTACTAAGCTGTAGCCAGATTGAAGATGTCTTTCTTTCCAATGAGATTCTATAATATGTCTCATCATAGCTCCATTAGGATGCCAAAGAACTAAGCCTGCACCAATATTATCAGACACAGAGAATAAGTCCAATTCTTTACCAATCTTTCTATGGTCTCTCTTTTTAGCCTCTTCAATCTTTTGTAGATACTCATTCAGTTCTTTTTTTGTGGGAAAACTAATTCCATAAATTCTTTTGAGCATTTTATTCTTTTCATCACCACGCCAATATGCACCCGATGTACGGAGCAATTTAAATGCTTTAAGCTTTCCAGTATTTATTATATGTGGACCGCGGCATAAGTCAGTGAATGTTCCTTGAGTGTACATAGAAATAGTTTCTTCTTCTGGTATTCCTTCCAGTATTTCAACCTTGTATATATCGCCGGTTTTTTTAAAAAGATCAATAGCCTCATTACGGTTTATTTCTTGCCTGGTATATACGAGGTCTTGTTTAGACAATTCATACATTTTATTTTCAATATCTTCTAACTCTTCATCTGTAAAAGCAGTGTCACGGTCAAAATCATAATAAAAGCCATTTTCAATGGCAGGTCCAATAGTAACTAAAACCTCAGGGTATAATTCTTTAACAGCTTGTGCCATAAGGTGCGAGCTACTGTGCCAAAATACTTCCTTACCTTTATCAGAGTCAAAAGTATGTAAAATCAGTTCTCCATCATTATTGAGTTTTTGATTATAGTCAATCATTTTACCATTAAATTCGGCTGCAACAACTCTTAAAGCGAGATTGTGGCTGATGCCTTTAGCTATATCTTCAGGAGTTATTCCTTGAGGAAATTCCTTTATACTTTTGTCAGGGAAAGTAATATTAATCATAATATCTCCTATTCTTTTCTAATCTATTCTTTTTTATTCTTTTCTATTTCTGTATTTAGTTTTTTGGCAGCTAAATCCAAAGCATTTTTAGGTTGTAATAAGCCTCTAAACACTTTTTCAATTACTTGTTCTTCTATATATTTACGTAGTTCAAACCATTCTGGAATCTGAGGTTCGAACTCTGCAGATTCGAGCATAGCATAAACATCGGCAAGCCCTTTATTTTCATTGAGCATTGTTTTAATATTATTTTCTTGCATTGCACTTTTTCTAACTGGCATATAGTAAGTCATTTCTGAAAAGCGTGCAGTTTGCTTTGTATCGGTAAACCACTTGATGAACTCCCATGCAGATTTTTCTTTTTGCTTATCTTTCATTTTAAATATTGCCACATTTGTGCCACTAACTATTGATTTATTGTTTTTATATTCAGGGATTGCAGAGACGCCTAAATTGAATGGAATACCAGACTCTTGTAAATAAGCATAAGTTACACTTGAGCTCTCAAGCATGGCTATTTTTCCTGATAGGAAGTCATTTTGCCCATCATATCCGGTTGACAGATAGACAGTTTTGTCTATATTAAGCAAATCTGACATAAATTTTATAGCTTCAACACCAGCATCACTATTAAAGTATGCTTTTGTGTATCCTTCATTCATTATTTGCCCACCTGCTTGGAGCAGGAGATTTTCAAATTGCCAAGCACTAATGGCAAAAGTGGAGCCAAAAATATCGTAATCACCGTCACCATTATGATCTTTACTTAATACTTTTGCATAGAGCTTAAAATCTTCCCAAGTTTTTGGTCCTGTTTCATGGTCTAATCCTTCTCTGTAAAAAGCATCTTTGTTATAAAACAAAACCCTTAATGACTTATTAAATGGAAAAGACCATATTTTGCCATTAATTGTATTACTATCGATAAAGACAGGATAAAAGTCATCCATCTGTCTTATAAATGAGCTGTCTTGCTCAATAAACTCGTCTATGGGCACGAGTACATTACCTTCAATAAAGTTTGCTGTCCATGATTCAAATACTTGAGCAATCTCTGGTTGATTGTTAGCTTGTAGAGAAGCCATGAGTTTTTGCGATAATGCTTGGTAATTACCCATAGATATAACTCTTACGAAGATACTGTCTTGCTCTCGATTAAATTCATCAACAAGCTGAGTTAGTGCATCGCCGAGAGGACCTCCCAGTGCATGCCAAAACTTAATCTCAGTTTTATCATGTTTTTGTTCATGAATTTTGGTGCATGAGACAGTTAAGCTAAGTACAAGCAATGCAATAATTAGCCAAATTGCATAGTATTTTTTCATTACGTTACCCCTATGGTGTTAATAAAGATAAGATAGTAAAATAGTCAATATATTTTTAGTATTTTTTATATTTATTCAAATTGTATTGGGAAAGAGTGGTTTTAATTGATATTTAATGACTTTCTATCACCAATTCAATATTTTCAGGCGTAAGAGTATAATAGTTAAATCCCGTTGGATTTAATACTAAGGCATTTTGAGGCGTACCCGACTTATCTAATGATTTTGCATATAATAGCTTAATTTGATAGTTGCTTTTTTTGATATTTTCAAAAGTTTCAATTGTAAAAAGCACATCTTTTGTCTCTCCCTCATTAAGTGTAATCTTAATTGGAGAGCCCATAGTATTAATAAATTTATTATCTTGTGAGAATACTCCTAATAGGTAATATCCTGTTATTGGAGCATTTAAGCTATTATTAATATTTACATAAAGCTCGGCAGGGTCAATGACATTATAAAGCTTATACATTAAAGCATCCAAACTATCAGCAGCGATGATTTGTGCATCGTTATTCAATTTTAACTGATCTCTGGTAACCCAATTCCCCGAAAAGGCTCTTGCAGCTCTAAATCCACCCCAATGAGCGAGTGTTCGTTTTCGGTATGTAGCGAGGCCTGGATCATTTACTTCATAAGATGCGGCTCTGTTGTAAGCACCATTTTTACCAACGATCAAAACCCAATGCCCTCTTCCGCTTCCAACTTTAGTAATCACTTTATTGCCTTTTTCAAGATGATGTGAGATAAAGCTCCAATCATTTCTTTTATTTGTCATTCCCTCAAGCTCAACTCCTGTGTTATCTCCATCAAAACGCACAACGACTTCCCAGCGCATATCAGATAGAGCATAACCATTATTCTTAATAAGCCATGCATTTAGTTCTTCTGGTGTAACTTGTGGGCTACTTGCTTCTGAATTGAAGAGCATTGATAGACATGTTAAAACACAGCCGCTTTTGCCAATTGTGTTATAACGTGAATACCCCAAATTTTCATATTTCCAGCGCTCGTCAGCTTGTGAGTACCAGCTAAAATTAAGTTCGTCAATTACTTGACTATATATAAATTGAGTAAGAATTATCAAATAAATAAATAAAGCTATTCTTTTCAATTGACCTCCTTTTGTGATTTTAAAACATAAAATTTAGATTAAACAATTTCTCACGCTATATAATTAATCCAACATATGTCAAGGCAGTTTTTTGTCAAGAAAAAAACGCTTCCTTGACGGAAGCGTTATAAGATTTAATTATTTTAAGAGTGTAATCTTTTTGATTACCTTCTGTTGTTCATTTATTTTTACAAGTGCAAAGTAAATATTTGATGCACAAGATTTGCCGAATTTATCGTTACCATTCCATTGAACCACATGATTACCAGCTTTAAGATTGCTATTAATTAATGTATTAACTTTTTGTCCTTTAATATTATAGATGCTCACTTCAACATTAGAAGCACTGGGTATATTAAATGCAATATTTGTTGTTGGGTTAAATGGATTTGGGTAAATATTTACATTAAATGGTTTTGCTATATGCTCTTGACTGCCAACAAACTGGTTGCCTATGTATAAAACACCATTAATTGTACCGATATTTTCAGGTGTAAATGTAAATGATGGGCTATTTGAGTTTATGCTATAAATTTGGTCATTTATTCCTATTCTCAAAGAGTACCCAGTTGGTAATCCCTCAAAATCAGCCTGTAGAGTAATAGGGTCAAGCACGTTGATATCGAGTGCAAACGGTAATTCTTTCATTTCTTCTTCAGTTTGACTTAAAGGATCAGTTAAATATTGATTTAATTTATTATATGCGAATTCATTAGATGTGGCATCCACAGGGAAATACATTGAAATATTGTTATCAATGTTTTTGTTTGGTGGTTCTGGAAAATCGAACATAAAGTCGATATCATTGTTTTTTGTATTGCACACACCAAAACTTATCTCATCCTTATCTTGTTGCATTACATGTAATTTTGTAGTCCAATCTATATCAACTTGGTTGACAGGTAAAGCGTCATCAAAGTACGGTGTAAAGTTACAAATAATGCTATTTGACTGTGATATATTAGCATAAATAAAGAATGCTTCTTGTGCGTGTATAATATCTGTTGCGACATATTGATTATTTCTATATGCATAAACTGTTGGCACAAGAATTTTTTGTTGTACTAACTCTGCAAAACTGTATTGTTTATTATTGAATGTAAACTTTAGGTTTTTGATGTGATAGTCTGATAAATGTGGGTTTGCCATCAAATTCCATTTATACTGTATTGCCTGATACTGTGCATAAGTTCCTATTGCTTTTGTAAGATTTGTATTAAGCTCATCTTGCAAAAATACAGCATAACCTTTATTAAAGTTCATTTGGCTTGCTTCGGTATATACACCATTCGTAAAAGACGCAATCACAGCGTTATTCCCAAGAACATCTTCATTAATATTGTATGAGATAAAAGGATTCGCTTGCAAAGAATAGCCAGCAGGTGCTTGATATGCAATAGATGAAGGAACAACACCAATAGTATAAGGTGATTTGCTAATTGTGATTTGCCCATCAATGCATAAAGCCTGAACATATACTTTTGCATTATGCATTGTTATATTATCTGGGGCTACAAAAGCGACATTTGTTGCTGTTGGAGGCAAATTCGCTGCTACTAAAAGGCTATCTGTCTCATTTTTAAGATAAACAGTATAGTTATCTACGAGAAAATTATATTGGTTGGAGAAATAAAATCCTGTTGAAGTACCAGCTTGGTAAACAGCATTTTGAGCGTCGCCTAATACAACCATAGGCTGTAAATTACCCCAATATAGATAAAACTCTTTGTAGTTTGCATCGCTAACAGTAAATTGTGCTGGAGCATCAGCTATGTTTGTAAAGGTGTTGTTGGACATATTACGTAAATATAGTTTTTCACTATATCTACCAAAATTGCCCGATACTTCTGCAAAAAGAGGAGCATTAGTCTGATTAGATCTAAATCTAATTCTCCAAATCTTAAAATCATTATTTGCATCAAAATCACCGTGAACTTCTTTTAGTAAATAAGTTCCATTTTGAGACCAGTTCTGTTCAAAAAAGCCTGCCCATACATAGTTACCAGACACGTTTGTTGATTTTACTATATCAAAGTTTTGATTGTTACCATCAGTTGCAAAGGCATTTTTTGAAAAGATAATAGAGTCGTTATAAGAGCCTGATTGATTTCTGAAGGTTAGAGTAAATTCTTGTTGCATTTGTGCTTGTGGTGTAATAAAGTGATCATAAGAATTTCCATTTGTCTTAACAGAAGTAATTTTGTAAGTATATATTTCGTCATACTCAGCTGAATAATCTTCATATAAGTAGTTTGTATAATTTGTTGTTGTACCAACTAAGTCATTATTAGTAGTATAATCAGACAATAAAACATAGTCAGATGATTCAGTTTTGCGATAAATTTTAAAACCCTGATTGCTTGATTGGCTGACTGCACGAAATTTTACAACAATCTTATCTCCCTCACCATATGCAACAACATTATCAAGTGCAGCTGCACCAGTTTGACCAATTGTTTCTTCAGACAAAGGGCTAATATTATTGTTATAATCTACTGCTCTTATTTTAAAGTAATAGTTTTCATTAAATAACAGATTTGTAACATTTATTTGATTGCATAGCAAGTCTGCAAGCTCAGTATTATTTGTTCTATTAAAAATTTGAAAGCCGCCATCATCTATTGGGTTGGTTGAATAAAGTATTTCATAGCCTTTGAAATCATAAGAGTCAGAGGGAGTCCAAGAAAGTCTGATATAATTAGAGGCAATTTCAGCTATCTGAAGGTTTTGAGGTGCATCAGGAATCAAATTATCATCCAACTCTAAAGCTTGTGGCAAAACTCTGCTCATAGCTTCAATCCAAGGTGAGTAATACTCAAGCACATTGTCAAATAGTCTTGTATAGTCAAAATGACCTGCATTTGCATCATAGCCATAGAACCAATGAAAGTTTGCTTCATTCTGTGGATAACAATTTGGTAATTCAGACATTTCAATATGGAAAAATGGATCATATACATCCCAATCAGTAAGTCCCTGAGTCGAAAAGGTTTCTTGAATATTTCCAGCAAATCCAGGTAAATCTATATGTCCATTTACATTAATTAATTCACCATCATGATCATAAGTAAAGGGATTACTGTTTGGGTCATAGTGAACTGCGTAATAGTCGTTTATAGTAACTTCATCGTGAAATCCGATAGAATTTTGATTGAAAACCACGTAATCTGTTGCATTTATTAAGTCTAACTTGTTGCTTGATAAGTCTCGTACGGGCAAGTTTGGATTATTTCTTTGATTGCCGACAGATATTTGTAGATTTGCATAACCAATATGCAAGCTCCAGTCATAATCATGAATTTGAGCACAAAACTCTCTTTGATTATAAGTATTTCTAATATATTGTGCAAATCTTCTATATGCAGAATTAAAAGGATGCACGCTGACTCTTGTAGGGTCACAAAGAGATTTTGAATTCAAATAAGAGCCAACATTTGTCCATTTAACTTCTCTTCCAGCACCAGTTACCATATAATAACGAGCATTCCAATCTACAAAGGCTTTATAGCCAACAGGTGTTGTAATAAAGTCATCATTTGGATGAGGAACATTAACTATCACAGGAACATCTGAATCAATATTTATTACGTATAGCCCCCAACCATAATCAAAAGCACCAACTTCATCATCGTCAAAAAAGTCTGGTGTGCCATTATCGTCATAATAGCTCATGTCAACATTTTCACGTAAGACATAATACTGGCGTCCTGTGTCTGTATCGTTAAAAAGAACAACTTTATATGGTATATTATTATCATCTAAGATGGTTTGAGCTGTTTCAAAATCTCCATCCATAAATGCTTCTAATACAGTTTCCCAAGCTGTAATCTCTGATTCTGTCGCCACCTTAAAGTTTCCAAAACCATTGGTTTGTCTATCATATGGTGAATAAAGGTTATAACCAGGAGAAGCAACTCCTTCAGCTATATGGCTAACCCAGTTATCATATTCACATTCAGGGGCACTGCCATATAAAAAAGCTTTAAAAGAAGCTGTTTCTTCAATTAATGCAAAACCTGAAACAGCAAGCAACATAATGATGGATATTAAAACTATTTTTTTCATATTTCCTCCAATATATTTATCTATTTTATTTAATTATGATAGCAATATATATTCCATTGTCAACTACAATATTCTATACTTTGATATTATTTTTCATTATCTGTATATAATTGACGTGTTTTCATATATAGACTGATTTTAAGTGGCTAAATCAATTTGATTTGATTGAGATTATTAAACATATTCTTCTCAAAGTAGTTAAAATGAAATAGCCTCTCGTTTGATAAGTTTCCAACTATTTCCATCTAACATTAACCAACTTTCAATAGTACCCGCCCTAATATAATTTGCTGGTCCACGTGGTTGCTGACTAAGTACTAATGCCATTTTATCTTTGAGTGTGTTAACTTTTTTTATTTGAGTATCAACTATTAGTTCTCCCCAAAGTTGATTGCTTTCTTCGTCTATTATTAATTGCCCGTCTTTATACACTCCAACTTCATCAAAACTTTCTTTATTTAAATCAAAGTATAACTTCTCCCCGTCTAAGAAATAAACCATCGCTTTATAATCACTTTCATAACGACAATTAAAAGAGAGAAAGGAAAGTTCAAATGAATGTAAAATAGTGTTAAAATTCTTATTAGATCCATCGAGTAAGATAAAGTTTTGTGACCAACCTGCACTTCCAGCAAAAGCAGTAATCAAAATATAATGATGTTCTGCTTTAAATTCGTCAAAATGAATAGATGAGGCTGGAAAACTGGACATTTTATAGTCATAACCAATAGAATCAAGATATTGTATTGTTTCATTTACACCATCTTGCTCATCAGTATAAAGCCATGTACTATTAAAAAAAGGCGAATCATAATCTTCTTGATATCCAAGTAAATAAACATCTTGCATTTTACCATTATTATAAACATTAGCTTGTAAAAAAGATAAGATAACTGTCTCTTTGGGCAAGTCAAGTTTACCCTTACCGTTAAAAAAAGCACGTTCAATTTTTATGCTATTTGTTAAATTGTAAGCAGTTAATTTTATACCATTATTTATCCATTCAGATTGTGTACTGCTCCCTGTGTTTTGTCTTGTAAATTGTTTATCAAGATGATAGGTAATGGTTTTTCTTTGTTCTTTGCTAACATTTATATTTATGGACTCAAGTTTGTCTTGATCATTAAAGTGGTATTTTACATCTTTATTATTAGCTAATATATCTGGGAACTTGAATCGGTTAATTGTTGAGGGATCTACTTGTCTAAAGGTATATAATAAATCAAAAAACAAATTCTCTTCCAATGAATGCACTACAGCACTTACACTACAGATTAATACTAAAATACAAACCTTTAGTTTCATAATTGATGCACTAATTTAAAAAGAGGCTGACATTATAAAGTTTTTGATATTATTGGAAAATGAATTGTCAAAATTATGGAATGTTGACAATTTTACGTATTTACCAGTCGCTGAATACAAATTGTTCAACAATACTAACTGACCAGTATCAATTGCTGTCACAATATCGTTTGCTATTTGCTTAAAAGATATATCCTCAGAGATTAATACAGTATCTTGATATTCTGGTTTATGGTAATACATATCTGTTTGAATACCACATGCATATTTTCTCATAGTTTGGACTTTTTTAAGTATGCGAAAATAGTCTTTCTCTGTGGCAATGAAATACACAACCGCATTTTGCTTTATCATATTATCAAACGCATCGTCAAGTTGTCGTTGTGAAATTCGTTTAGCTATATCTTCCTTTATTATCTCAACATTCTTTCCATAATCTTTATTAAAGTTTTCTACCCCTTTTTCAAAACTCTTTTCATATCTACTATAATCTGAGTTATTGTCATAAAGATATGCAATTTTGCCGCTTTGGCTTTCTTTATTGTTTGCCCAATATGCAGAGACATAAGCTAAGTTAGAAATAGTATTTGAGCTATTTATAGCAATACGTTTAATGTTTTCTGCCACTTCAAGATTCTTTTCCTCTTGACTTTTATCATCAAAAACTATGAACATTGTTTTAGGGTTCTGCAATGCTATCAAGTTTAGCTTACTGAGTTCATACTTTGTAAAAAGAAAAACATAACTACGCTTATAATCTTTTACTTGTTGCAAAACAGTATCTTCAAGTTTATATGATTTACTAACCTCTAATTCATCTATAATTATTTTTGCTTTAAAAAATTCTTGCTTCAGCTCATGATACAATAAATCAGCTCGACTCAAATCATTTTCATTAGATTTGTACTTTATTACAACAATATCTGACAAAATGATGTTTTTATCTTGTTGTACACAAGAAACTATTATTAAAGCTGTTAATATAAAAGCTATTTTCAAAAACAAGGTAATTTTCACTATTCCTCCTATGTATTTTGATATAATTAATAAACTACATTTTATGTCAAGCACAATTTGCATCAATTATTACAAAAATAAGTAAATTATTCCTTGACATTAGTTTTTATTATATATTCTTGTAATAAAGAATATGGAGTTTTGAAAATATGAAAGATAAACAAACCTCAACTAATGACGCTAATCTTGATCCTAAAGGCAATGCAAGCAAAGCTGCAGAGCTTGCATGGAATCTATCTTTTAAAGGAAATTTTAATGAAGCAGAACAAAATGCCAACAAAGCTATTAAATTAGCAGAAAAGCACAATCTAACATCTGTCAAAGTCGATGCTCTTATTATTCTTGGTATAAACAGAATTAATCAAGGTCTGAATAACGAATCTAAAAAATTCTTCACAGATGCTTTGAAATTAGCAATAAAAGAAAAGATTTATGAAAAATACACAAACTGCTATAATAGTTTGGCTAACTATCATTATTTTCAAGGTTTTTTTGACGTAGCTTTAGAAAATTATTATTTGGCATTAAAATACTTACCACAGAGTAACAACAAAAACTTGAAAGCAAAGATACTTCATAATATTGGGACGACATTAACTAATCTCGAAAATTACGAAGATGCTCTTGACTACTTTAAAAAGGCACTACATGCACAAAATATCCCTGATGACAGTATAGATATGGCTGATTACTATTTAAGCATCGCAAATATTTACTTTGTTTTAAAAGAATACGATGAGGCTTTTGATAATTTCAATAAGTCTATTGATATCTATAAAAAACATAATCATATCAATGCAGTGCATGCTTATAGTGATATTACGAATGCTCTAATTTCAACAAACAATCTTAATGAAGCCATAAAGTATGCATATCTAACTTTGGAGTTTAGCGAAAAATACAATAATAAAGATATGCTGTTAAGCTCTTACTTGTTTTTATTGCAAATATATACCAAGAAAAAGCAATTTGACAAATGCACTGAATATCTTGATAAAGCCAAAAAAGCTATTAATAATGATACAAAAAGCATTAAAGGTTTACAATACCATGATACTCTTTCAAGCTACTATGAGAGTATAGAAAATTACAAAGATGCCCTTAAACATTTAAAATCTTACATGAAGATTGATAACATTAAACAACAGAAGCAATACTATGCAAAAATTGCAGCAGAGAAATCTAAGCTTGATTATGAGTTAAAAAAGGTTGAAGCTGAAGAACTGCAAAAGAAATCTGAAGAACTTGAAAGCATTAATAAGTTAATTCAAAAACAAAAAGATGATCTAATTGAATTAAATAACTCTAAAGATGCAATACTGAGTATCGTCTCACACGATTTGAACAATTCAATTGGGGCAATAATACCATTATTACAACTCCTGGTTATGAAAGAGCCAAGTTTAAAAAACAATAAATATATTGAGATGATAGAATTCTCAACATTAAAAACAATTGGTTTAGTAAAGGATATCCTTGAAGCTAATCAAATTGAAATGAATGACTATAAGCTCGACTTAATGCCATTTGATATCAACCTTATTCTTGAACAATATATAAGAGTTTTAAAAATAAATTCTGCAAATAAACAAATTAATATCATTATAAACTATAGCAATAAAGAGCTGATATGTTTAATCAATGAAGAAAAATTTCTACAAATTGTTACAAATATTACAAGTAATGCAGTGAAGTTCACAAAACCTGGCGGTTCTATAAATATTTCAACATCATTATGTGAGAAAAATCACACCAAATACGCCTGCTTAGAAGTGAAGGATACTGGAATAGGAATACCCCCTGACTTAATTCCGTTTTTATTTATAAAGTTTTCGCCCGCAAGAAGACTGGGTACAGAGGGTGAAAACTCAACAGGTTTAGGTATGAGCATAATACAAAGGCTTGTCGAGCTTCATAATGGTTTAATTGAAATCAAATCAAACGTAAATGTTGGCACAAGCATAAAGGTTTATTTTCCAATATACGACCAATAACAACTATTGATATTATAAAAGCGGGGTTTCCCCCGCTTCAACATTTTTCAATTTACTTATAAATCATTTAAGCATGATCATTTTACGCATTGAATGATAATCTTTTGTGTTCATTTTGAGCAAATATATCCCTGCAGAGACTGATTTGTTATGATTGTTTTTACCATCCCATGTAACACTATGCTTTCCTGATGCTAATTCTTTCTTTAACAGTGTTTTTACAAGCTCGCCTTTGATATTATAAATAGAGATTGTTACACTACTTTTTTCTTTTAAGCTAAAAGAAATACTTGTACTTGGGTTAAAAGGATTAGGATAGTTACCGAAGAGATGAGTTGTAATTAGTTCTGGGTTATCGGTATTACTTGGCGTAATAGTAAATATATTTGAATGAGGAGAAATACCTGTAGGATAGGTATATACGGCTCTTACTGTATATGTGTACTCTTCTCCAAAAATGATTGTTTCATCCAAGTAAGTGTTATCAGGAATAATGCCAGAAAACATTGCAGAGCCATTTCGATAGACTTTATATCCTTCAAGACCTCTATTTACAAACTCTGGTGCATTCCAGTTTAGCCTTACAGCTGTATCTTCCATATGACCTGTTAGGTTTGTTGGCTCGGCGTAAGTTACTGTTATCACTGCTTGTTCTGACGGCTCGCTTTCGCTATCTTCATACACTGCAACAATATGATAAACTATTGTACCTCCATATATTGGACCATATTGATACTCTAATGTATTGCTATCAACTGTATCTAATAACGAGTCGTTAGCCAATATTTTATAAGATATGACATTTCCAATATCGTAATAGTATGAGGTAACTGGAGAATCCCATTGTAACGTTATTACTCTATCTACTTCGTTTGCTGTCAAGTTTCTTGGTGAATAATATAATGGTCCTGCAAATTCTGGGAATCCAATACGATCGATATAGACAGCATCACTCCCCATTGTTCCAGAGGAATCCTTTTTATATTCCCAAGTAAAAGTATGTATTCCGCTGGCTACAGGATATTGAATTCTTTGCCAGTTGCTTATTCCTGACCACGAATCTTTTAATTGACCATCAATATAGAAGTTTAAAAAGTCTCCATCAGTTTCACAAGACGTTCTTTTATAAAACTGAATAAAGCCATACTCAATATTTAAAGAAATTTGCAGTATAGATGATTCGTCATCTCCTATTTCTCCAGATTTTGCAGAATAGTCGCTTTCATATCCGTTGTTCACCAAAGTCCAAGGTGACTCACTTTCATTTTGCCAATCATAGTCTTCGAAATGCCCGTTTTCAAAATCTTCATCTATGTCATCTATATTTGCACCTGCAATTTGTACAGAAAAGGATATTGTTTCTCCTTCTGCACTTCCTATGTTGTAAATATTTATGCCTCCCAAAGAGCCATCTGATAAAAATGGATTTGGGTTTGTAGTGTCATTCATTGTTACTCTTCCAGACTCAAGCGAGAAAAAAGCAGAATTTATTGAACCATCACCAGTTAAGCTGCCATTTGGGCGATAAACATATAATTCATCTGGTGGACCATCTGCATTTCCTTGACCGCTATAAAGGTTATTAACTCGATAAACAAGCAAACCTGACCCATACAATTGGCTATCAAAAATACCCATATCAGTATTTCTATACTCTAATACAAAGTATTCAGTATCACTATGAGGCGAGTTAATTCGATAGCCATTATTTGTCGGAGACTTAACAGTGTGTAAGCTATAATTACCATCTTGACTTATGAGTGGTATATCGGTCACCCAGCTGCTATAGCGATACTTCATATAAGTGCCCATATGTTGAGGGGGATTGGTATTACTTGCCATTAAATCCCATGACCCGATTGGATTGCCTGCATTAACATAACGATATAAATCTGGTGCACCTAAAGAGTGAAACATTTCATGTGCCAAAACACTCGCTCCTGAGGAATCAAGAAAGTTTTGTAACTGAAAATTAAAATCCCATACTCTTTTTCCATGAATCATTGCGGTTTCTGTATATAAGGACCATCTATGGGGCCACAATAAATCTGCCCAAGCACCAGCATTACCACATATTATAAAACAAACATTGTCAACATAACCATCGTTATCACCATCAATATCAAGTGTAGCTGGAACTAATTCAGCAATAGCCTCGATTGCTCTTTTAAGCAGTTTATGCTCTCTGGATGTTCTCTCATTATCATTTGAATAACCGTTTGTATTAGTTGGTGAATAAGGTAAAAAGTAAGATCTTGGATATGTATCCTGATATGAAACTACATAGTTATTCTCATCTGGTGCAGGGTAAAAAGTTGTGATCACGTCTAACTCATTATACGACACTTCCCAAAAATAATGTCTCATTGAATTGGCAGTATCATGCAATTCATTAAATATTGAATTATAAAAGTTCATGCTTTGGTTGAATTCATTTTGATCGGAAAAACGAATATACACAACCAAGTTATTGATGATGCCCTCATGGGGTGCTCGTGAATTATGTCTATTTGCTGCTACTTCAAATTTATTTCTTTTCGCTTTATACTCATCTTCTGAAATGTTAGCATATGCTGACAGACCCAAAGATTTTGGATCTGTTTTATCAACTCGATATTCTGTTGCAACTAATTCTTCACCTCGATTAACAGCCCATACCCATTCACCAGTTGTTGGGTTTTGGATTATGGTATAGCCATCTTTATCATGTAACCAGTTGTGAAATTCATCGCCTGTTGCAAAACAATTAATCTCAGTGCCATCTGGTTGATTAACAACCATTGCTTGATTAGATAACCATGCACCAAATAGCAACTGCGTTGAAACAATTAGTATTGCTGTTAATAAAAAATTCTTTATCATCTTTCCTCCATTCTGTATTATTTATCATGCAAAATTAGTTCCAATATGCAAACTACATAACTCTCAAAATATAATTGTGTCATATTTGTTTAATGGTAACAAACGGACCACTAATGTTACACATTTTGCGCAGATGTGTCCAAATTGAGCGTAAAATAAAAAGTAGTGCCATTGTCAGAACTTTCATACCAAATTTTCCCTTTATGGCTTTCAATAATTCTTTTGACAATTGATAAACCAATACCCGATCCTTCTGACATTGGAGACATTTTTTGAAATACATCGAATACTCTGTTGCCCAGCTCTTTTTTTATTCCGATGCCATTATCTTTAACAAAAAAGGCTTGTAAAGAATCATTATAACCAATATTGATAAGTGGAGCTTGGTCCGGTTTTGAGTATTTAATAGCATTTTCCAATATGTTTTGATATAGTTGTTTAATTCTTCTTTCATCTCCATAAACATTAGGCATATTTTCATCAAAAGATACCTCAGCATTTTTATTACTAAGATTAATTTGCATTATTTTTATTACTTCTCGTACAATATCTTTCATGTCAATGATAGCAAGATCTGATACGGGTCTTCCTGCCCTTGAGACTTCCAACAAATCATCAATTAAAGCTGACATTTTATCAGCTGAAAAGATAACTTTTTCTAAGTCTTCAGTAGCTTTTTCATATTTTTTATCAATAATATCTTGTTTTACAAAATTTGAATACCCCTTAATACTTATAAGAGGACTACGAAGATCGTGAGAAACAGTATAAACAAATCTCTTAAGTTCCTCATTTTTGCTTTCAAGCTCTTTTATCATCGCAACTCTCTCTTTTTCAAGCTGTTTTCTTTCTTGTACCTCTTTTGCTAAGCTTTCATTGCTTGCCTCAACCTCACGTGTGTGCTGTAACTCTTTTTCTTCCCATTTTTTTCTATCAGTTATGTCATTAAAGCATATTTGTATAGCTGGTTTACCTTGCCATTGCACCAAAGTAAAATCTGATTCTATCCATAATTTGCTATTATCTATACATTTTATGTAATACTCTTTTTGAAAAAAGTTTTTATTATTGGTAACAAGAGAGTCATATTTGTTTTTTTCATTTACTTTATCTCCTTTAAGTGTAAAATCAAAGAAACTCATGTGTGACATCTCATTATTTACACATTTTAATATTTTTTTTGCTTTTGGATTATAATAAACAATATTATAGTCCTGAAATATCAAAACGCCCTCTGACATTGAGTTTAAGATTGAGTTTGCCTTTAATTCACTTTCTGCTAATAACAATGATGCTTTATGCCTTTTTTTCAATACTTTAAATAGCCAATTGGAAAAGAATAGAATTACAAAAATCAACATTGCCATATATCTGTTATAGATATTCAAGAATCGTTGAGTATCTTGATAAGCTTCTTCTTTTGATATTGTAACTACGACTGTAGTATTGTATTTAGGATTCTTTTTGAATGCTCTTATTCGAACTTTTTGGTCAAAAATACTTGGTGAAATACTCAAGCCTTGCAAAACAGTTTTACTCATAGGAAAAACTTCACACGAACTATAATCTTTCCCAATTTCGTTAGAATTATTATCTGCCCAACATGCTATAATGATTCCTTGTTCGTTGATCAAAAATATCCGCCCATAAACCATCTGCTCAAAGCTTTCAACAAAAAATTCAGGTCTAAATGATAATAATGCAACTCCTCCAAATGAGCCATCATCTTTATCTATCCTAAGAGACATTGGAATGAACCACTTACCTGTAGCTCGACCCAATGAAGGATAGCCAATAAACATGGATTTGCTGCTGGAGTTTTTATGAAATGTAAAATATTGTCTATCTGATACGTTAATATTTATAGCTAAAGAATCGCTAAAAAGCTTTGTGTTACCATTTTCATCAATTATTGAAAGAAGGGTGAACATGTCTGAAAAAATGCTCAAACCTTCTTCTGAGTAACTCTGTAGATCGAAGGCACCTGAGCTTTGCTTATACCTTTCGATTGTCTGTGCTAATATTTGATTAGCAATTTTTAAAGACTTTCCTACATTTTCATCAAATATTCTTGACATAGTAATAATGCGTATTCTTGCATTATCTAATGCACCTTCTTTTGCTTGTTTATTGTAATGAATTGTCGTAAATATCAGCATTGCACTCACAATATAACTGAAAATCAAAATAATTGTATGTGCTTTAAGTCTCTTTTCTATTATATCTCTTCTTTTCATAAAAGACCTTTCTCTTTTTTGTTTAAAATAGCACTAACTAAATAGTTTGTCAATTAATTATTGACATTTTTTATCAAAAATATATCTTTTAGAAAAGGGAGATACTATGGATTTTAAACAATTTATCGAAAACATTAAAAACAAACTTAAAAACAACAATTTCAATGTCATAGAAGAAAAAGCAATTAGCTATGGTTGCCAGCTACAAATTTCCTCATCTGATAATCCAAGACGGCAAATTGCATCAATAAACTGTTACTACTCTACAAAAAAACCAAATACCTTTAAAAAAGTACTTAATCAAAAGAAAGACAGTATTTATTATCATGAGTTACAACAGATCTTTGATTTAAGCCAAGAAGCATCGCTCCCGACTAAGAATCTTTCAAAAAACAATTGCAGCAAATACTCAAGTTTTCTGGAACTACCCACAAGTTTTCAAAAAATGAATGTATATGCTGGCAGTGATGAATCAGGTAAAGGTGACTATTTTGGACCTTTAGTTGTTTGTACATTTGCTGTCTATAAAGGCCAACTTAATAAACTAAAACAAATTGGTGTTAAAGATAGCAAGCTCCTGCAAAAAAAAGATATCGAACAAATTGCCCCATTAATCTCATCTATCTACAAAGATCAGTTTAAAGTTACTAAACTAATGCCTGAACTATATAATGAGCTCTATTCAAAATATAATAATCTCAACCTCTTACTCGCAGATACACATTACACAACCATCAGTAACCTTTCTGATGTTATACCAATAGAAGGTGTTATCGTTGATAAATTTGCAAATGTGACTTCCCTTAGTAAAATCATTGATAAATATCAAACTATTAATGCATATTTTGTCACTAAGGCAGAGAGAGATTTGTCTGTTGCTGCAGCATCAATTCTTGCAAAGTGGACCTTTGATCGAGCAATAGAAGATATGAGCTCCAGATATAGCTTTCGATTCCCCAAAGGTGGAGGCAATAATGCCAAAGAAGC
Organism: Candidatus Cloacimonadota bacterium; assembly: GCA_020532185.1. Lineage (GTDB taxonomy): Bacteria > Cloacimonadota > Cloacimonadia > Cloacimonadales > WRIO01 > JAGOCT01. The sequence continues at coordinate 22,513 of JAJBBH010000030.1, forward strand.
AGTAAAAGCATTTTTAAAGATATTTGGCGAAGCTGAGTTAAGCAAAGTTGTAAAGTTACACTTTAAGATTTAAAAGAATATTTCCAAAGCTTCATACATCTCGATTTCAAACATGTACTCCAAAAAGAGGTTTTTAAGAAACAGTATTTCCAGTACTGCACAAGAAACTTCAAAAAGCGTATTTATTTAGTATTTTATAAAAACTTTAGCATTAATTGAGATCAAAACTTTCTTAAAATAATTCTTGTAAAATAAATCTGAACAAGCTCATAAAAGGCAAAAGCAGTAATCCACATAAACATCTAATAAATCGTTTTATACTGCTATTAGCTTTCTTACCATCCCGTTACCATCCCGTTACCATCCCGTTACCATCCCCTTGCTATCTTGGAGAATGAATGGAGAAGTAAAGAGAATAAAAGGGGAGTAAAAGAGTCTTTAAATAGCTTTGCTTGCAGCTTATGATAAGTGCCTTTTCCAAAAGCTTTATCTGCATAATAATATTTCTTTTTAATAAATATTAATTCAAAAGAGTATCAATTTTTTATACAAAAAAAAAGAGCGGGACAATCCCGCTCTTTAAGATATTTTGATTCGATATTATTTCATCAAAACCATTTTTTTGATTTCACTTGTGCTTGGTGTGCTTAATTTGTAGAAGTAAACACCACTGCTTACAGGTGAATTATTATTATCTAAACCATTCCAAACAACACTGTGATCGCCAGCATTTACATAACCATCAACTAAAGTCTTAACTAATTGACCTTTTACGTTGTAAACTGAAACATTAGCTTTTTCAGCACTATTAACGCTGTAGCTAATTGTTGTAGTTGGGTTAAATGGGTTTGGATAGTTTTGTTTTAACATAGTTGGTTTATTAACAACAACGTTATCATTTGTACCAACAGTAATGTCTGAGAATTTTACTTTAATTGAAGTAAACATAACGTTACCGCCAGTGTTAGCACCGTGACTTTGAACAGAAGAGCCATATGAGTTATCATTGTAGAACATAATGTTCAGTTTACCCCAGTCAGCGTCTAAAGTTTCAATATTTGGATCTACGTAGAACCATGTTGGAATCATACCATTAAATTCTGGTACATAATTTTCATCATCGATAACAGCGTTCATAACAACTGGTTCACTCCAATTAACACCGTTATCTTTTGAGAATGCCATAAAAACTTCAGGAGCACTTGCAAAAGCTGCATAATCTGCATCATCTTGTTCGTGGTATCTGTATGCTTTGTATGAGTCATTCCAGATTAAAGCCATCCAACCATTTTCGTTTGCATGAGTACTGCGATGGTAATTATAATGGAAAACTTCTTCTGTTTCGTGGTATGTAGCAGGGAATTGAACGTGTTGATATTCCCAATAACCTTCTTGATAGCTATCTGGTTGTCCGTCTTCATCAAAATCCCAAGGAATAGTTAACAAACCATCATTAGGGAAATTGCCTTTTGGCTGAACGTCAGTAATAAAAAGTTCACCAGTATTATGATCAAAGCGAAGATCTTTTACATACATTGTAACTGGCCAATAGTATCTATCTTCGTCATTACCAGAGTCATCGTTGAATGATGCTGAATAGTTTCCACCAAAGTGAATACGGCCATAATTGTCTAATCCTAAATTTTTGTGGTTTGAGCTTGAGTTAGAAATTCTAAAGTTATGATAACCTTCTGGATATACAGTACCGTTTTGGTTTGTTGGTGCAGGAATATCACGATCTGTCTGGAAAGTAAATAATTCAAATTCACCATCACCATAGTTGTCGTTAACTAAGAAGAAAACATCGTGTGGTGGATAGTCTTCACCATCAGGGTTGTCAATACCATCGTCTGCAGAAACAAAGCTACCAAGTACTACCATATTATTGTTTACAGAATAGCTACCAAATGAGCGAGCCCATGTTTCGCTTGTGTGAATTGCTTCAAAGTATGGAAAACTTTTGTAAGTCCACTCTAATACACTTAAATCGTCAAAAGAGTCATCGTTAAAGTCTGCATATGCATAGACTACGTTTGATGATGGGTTACCATCTGATGTTGGGCGTGTGCCTGAATTTGATGTGAATACATGAAGGCGACGATATCCTTCATTAGGTGATGGTCCGATATAAACAACAGGCCAGATAAAGCATTCGTGCTCTGGGTCGCCAGCATTGTTGTCAATAATTTTGATTGCAGGTGATAAAGTATTAGGCATCTCCATTAGACTATAGTTATCAGCTGCAAGATATACGTCTGGATCAGCTAAACCTGCTGGTACAGCGTGCCATGAAAAGAATGGGTTGCTTGTTACAGGATCGATTCCTAATGTTCCAAATCCTTCATTTACTGTTTCAGTAGTAATTCCACCTTCGTGAACAACTTCACCATCAGCTGTTAAGTATGCAAAATTTTGAGCTCTACGACCGTTTGGGCTTAATTTGTGCATATAGGTAAAATAGATTCCATCTCCATTTGGTTGAGCTTGAATAGGAATACCATCATAAGCACCAAATTGGTAGTCGTAAAAATTATTAGCTTTAACCACAACTGGGCTTACCACAAATTCATATGCTGGAGCTGGGGATATACCTTCTCTTGTTTTGTTTTGAGCAACTGGATTTTGCTCTGTAAGTGCTTTTGGACCATGATTATCTTTCACTTGCAAGTCTGCAAATAAGCAAACTGCCAAAGTCATCATAAGTCCTATTACAAGTATTTTTTTCATCACTTGCCTCCCTTTCTTAAATAACATTTTTTATCTTCCATATTTTTAAGTATACAAATCCATTGTTTATTGTCAATATTTATTTTGTAAATATTCATTTTTCTTGTTATCTTACTAAATTTCAAACATATATAAATATTGACAAAAAATATGACTATACAGAGTATTAATGCTTTTAGTAATTAATCTCGATAATTCAAGTAAAATAATCTGTTTCCTATGCATATAAGTGCTTATTTATTATTTCCCATAATTTGCAGGGTTAGGTGTTTTTACTATAAAGAATTCCAAAGTTTCTTCGCCTTCATTGATGATATTCATTTTTGTGTTGTAAGGTACATTAAGCATGCTTGGAAATGAGTATTTGTTTGACTCTTGATCGCCAAGCTGAGCTGTCATTTCACCTCGTGTAATTATTAGGTACACATTCGAGTTAGAATAGTGTTCAGGTAAACGATCTCCTTTAGGCAAAATAGCATGGTTCAGATGAAGATTTTGATCATCGATAATCTTCTCGATCACTTTTTCATTGCTATTTGTATAAGAGTAGTGTTTTTCAATCATGTTTTCTCCTTTTTTTTAGTTTCTCTTTTAAATGATAACATAATTTTTAAAAAATGCAAAATATTTTTCAAAAAAGTTGGCTACAAATATGTAGCCAACCATAAAACTAAATTAAAAGTTTGTTCTATCTATAAAATGAAAATCCTTTATTAGCATAGTTGGCACCTTTGATGTATTGAATACAATTGCTGATTCTCCTAATGCCAAGATTCTTCTTGTGATTTCATGTAGTTTTTCATTAAATCGGAAATTATTAACAGAATGCTTCACCTCACCATTTTCAAAGTATAACACGCCGTCTCTGGTCATACCTGTAAAATCGGCTGTTCTCATATCATTGGGTCTAATATACCAAAAGTTATTGATTATCAATCCTCTATCAACCATTTTCATCATTTCTTCTTCGCTTGTATCACCACCGGATATATACACATTAAACATTGAGGTAGCTTCTGTGCCAATCATGTTTGCATAAGTTTTATTTGTAGGTAAAGCTTTAACAACGCCATCTTTTATCCAATCAATATCTTTAACTACAGTATCGTTAAAAAATGGTATTATTGTCATACTATCATCTTCAGAAACTGTTGACATATTAAATTTCTCACCGAAATACTGTTTACCAATTTGCCCTTTAAGAGGTGTAAGTCCTTCATCAGCCATCCTTCTGTCCAAGCCCCAACGCAAGTACATCATTAGATTAGCTACTGCTTGCGGTCTAAGAATCACGTTGATTGTTTCTGGCTCCATTTTATTTGGTTTATCTAATGCAGAAAACTGAGAATAAAGCTGATCTAATTGTGCCTTTAAGCTAAATTTGGCAAAGTCTTTTCCTGCTGTAGAAACCTTTGTTTCGCGTTCATCTCTTTTCATTGTCATTGAAAACTCATACGATGAGGTGTCATAATTCCCTTCAAAACCATTTTTTGTAAAATAAAAAACGCTTGCTTTATTTAAAGAGAAGATACCAGAAAGCTTTGTGTCTTTTTCTCTGGCAAATTCAACTGCCTCTCTGATTATATCAACAATCTTTTCTGGCGTAAGTGCTTCTGTCTCTGGCATAACATTTTTTACTTTAGGATATTCTAAGGCACCAATGCTTTCAGTATACTCGGGGTCTGGTTGATTAATTCTTGCCAAGTCTTCTGTACTTTTTATAAGATGTCTTAATGTGCTTTCATCGTATTGATTAACAGTTGAAGAAGCTGTCTTTTTATCAATATATGCTTTATAAACTACCCTAACATTCTGTCCAACCATATGTTGGGACATTGCATTTTGAGCAAATCGTGCTTCGTGGTTATCTGAAAAGTCAATATAAAGCTCATAGTCATCCGCTTTATGTTCTGTTTTTACAATATTATATATTTTTTGTACTAATTCTTTCATTTTGAGCCTCCTACACGGATATTTCTAAATCGAGCAGGTGATGCACCGTGAGTCATACGTGCTGTCTGATTAGGTTGTCCTTTACCACAATTAATTATACCGAATGGTTGCCAGAATCTTTTATCACAAATAGCGTCACAACTATTCCAAAACTCTGGGTTATTTGAACGATATAACACTTTTTTCAATGGTCTAATCAGCTTTCCGTCTTTTATCTCCCAGAAGAAATCTCCTCCAAATTGGAAATTCACGCGGTGTTGATCTATTGAAAAAGACCCACGACCTTGAATATAAACACCTTCTTCTGTATTTCCGATCAATTGTGCTGGTGTTAATTCTTCTTTGCCAGGCAATAGATAAAGATTGGGTATTCTATTGATTGGTTGGTCATAATAATAAGTTGCACGATTACAACCACGAGAGTAATCAACTCCAATAAAGGGTGCAGTTTCACGAGTTGTGCCATATTCTGTTAAAATTCCATCTTTTATAATATGCCATTTTTGACCTGGTACGCCGTCATCATCAAAACCAGCAGTAGCCAAACCTCCTTCGAGGGTATTGTCTCCGACAAAGTTTACTATTTTTGATCCGTATTGATAGTTACCTAATTTTTCAGGTGTTGCAAACGATATACCTGCGTAATCAGCTTCCCAACCTAAAACACGGTCCAACTCAGTTGGATGACCGACAGATTCATGCATTGTTAAACCAAGATGATTTGGATCCAAAACAAGAGTTCTTCTTTTTTCTTCGCCAAGTTCATCAGCATGCACTTTCATAATAGCTTCTTCTGCAACATAACGAGCTCTATCAAGAAGATTAAGCTGTTCAACCCATTCCCAGCCGATATTTCTTCCGCCTTCGTCAAATGTACGGCTTTGAGTATCTTTTTCAGTTACTGCAACAGCGGTTATTTGAGGATTTATATATAGTGTATTTATATCTAAACGTGTGCCTATGCTTGATGCAAAGAGCTTTTCATCTTTTTGAGCTCTAAAAAAGCTATTAGCCTTTTTGATTTCATTATAGTTAAGCATACGTTGATTAATCTCCATAAACAGCTCTGCTTTTTCTTTTAGCGGTATTGAAAATGGATCAATTTTGTATGGTGTATGGTAGCTTGAAATATAGCTTCTTTCAGTTGCTAAGCGTATCCCATCACCATTTTTTACAAGTGCTGATAGTTTTGCTGTATCATAAGCTTTTTGCACAGTTTTAAAAAGTGCATCTTCTGTAAAGTTATTACTATGTGCAAAGCCCCATGCACCATTTTTCAACACTCTTATGCCATAGCCATAGAGAACGTCATTGTTTGAATTTTTAATACTTGAATTTTGAATATATAATACTTCAGTTGTTGTCTTTTGAATTCGAATGTCTGCATAGTCAGCACCAAGCTGAATCGCCTTTTCAATCGCCATATCAAGATACTTCATTATTACCTCTTTTTATTATCATTAATTATTCTACTTGATTAATGCCTACAATTTCACCATTTTCTATTCTAAACAC
>JAJBBH010000038.1 GCA_020532185.1 Candidatus Cloacimonadota bacterium
CGAACTTTATTATTTTTAGCCACGAATGACACGAATAGGACACGAATAAAGCAAAGTTATATATTTTGTGTAAAAAAAATAATCGTCTCCAAAGCCGCTCTGGGAGGCTGTTTGCAAAAAAGATTGAAAATAATTTTAAAAAAGCTGAAATTCGGGTGCATATATAAGTAGAGGGAGCTCTTTTTAACAGCGAACGACAACGAACTTTTTTATTTTTAGCCACGAATGACACGAATAGGACACGAATAAAGCAAAGTTATATATTTTGTGTTATAAAAAATAATCGTCTCCAAAGCCGCTCTGGTACGCTGTTTGCAAAATGAATGAAAATTAGTTTTTAGAAACCCCCATTTTGTCCTGCGTATTAGTATAGAGGGCTATGTTTTTTTATGACTACTTTTTTGATATCTCTGAATAAAAACTCATTTGTTGAAAATATTAGTTGCCAAAAATGTGCATTTATTAATAATTACATTAAATAAGAAAATACAAATAAATGGAGGAAACATGACAGACAATGCTGTTAGCAATGACTCAAGAAAGAAGATTTTGGTAATTAACTGTGGTAGTTCATCGTTAAAGTATGAATTGTTTTATATGCCAGATCAAATATCAATTGGTAAGGGTTTAGTTGAACGAATTGGAGCGAAAAATGCCACAATCTCACAAGATACTCAAGGCAAAAAATATGCAACAACTTGTGAGATTGTCGATCATGAAGTTGCTATCGAGCTTTTAATTGATGCATTAATTAACAAAGATCACGGCATGATTGAATCAATCGATGAGATATCGGGCATTGGGCATCGTGTTGTGCATGGTGGAGAGAAATACTCTGCATCAACAATAATCGATGATTCTGTAATAAAGGCTGTAGAAGAAAATATTGAGATTGCACCGCTTCATAATCCACCAAACTTGACAGGCATCAGAATATTTGAAAAATTATTGCCATCTATTCCCCAAGTGGCTGTTTTTGATACAGCATTTCATCAAACATTGCCCCCTGCTGCTTATCTTTACGGTTTACCAAGAGAATTTTATGATAAATATAAAATCCGTAGATATGGTTTTCATGGGACCAGTCATCGCTATGTAGCTAATCGTGCTTTGAAGCTTATGAAGAGAGTTGCTGAGAATACTAATTTAATTACATGTCATTTGGGAAATGGTGCTTCCATTACAGCTATTGCAAATGGCAAATCAGTTGAGACCTCGATGGGATTTACACCTCTCGAAGGCTTATTGATGGGTACACGTAGCGGTGATGTCGATCCATCTATTTTGATTTATCTTTTGGAACGTGGATATACAGCAAGCGATATTAATAATATTTTGAATAAAAAGTCTGGTTTGCTTGGTTTGTCAGGTGTATCTAATGACTTGCGCGATCTTGAACGTGAAGCCGAAAATGATAATAAAAATGCAATTGAAGCTCTTGATGTATATTCATATCGGATTAGAAAATATATCGGTGGCTATTCTGCAAACTTGGTGAAAGTTGATGGAATCGTCTTTACTGGTGGAATTGGCGAGCATGGTGTAAAAATGCGTGAAAGAATATGCCGTAACCTTGAAAATATTGGACTATTTTTAGACTATGAGAAGAATAAAGTGTTGGGATCTGCTGAAGGAATTATATCCACGCCACATTCACCAGTAACAATAATGGTGATACCAACTAACGAAGAATTACAGATTTCGATCGATACATACCAGCTTATAGGCGAAAAATTGAGCGAATATCAGCTATGATATACAATAAATTATGTTAGTTATTTATGATACTTATAAATAAAATACAAATTATCACGATTTCTATTGACATAATTATATAAGATTTGTATTGTTGATTAAATAGATAATTATTGGAGGTAACATGATCAAGAAAATATTAATACTAATGTTGGCAAGCATATTATTGTTTGCATGTGGGAAAAAAGATGAGTCAGAAATTCCAGAAGGAACCGTCACAGTCGAATATAGGAATTTTTACTTACCACCTTTTGCGGATCTATTCAATACTTTAAATGAGCTACAAAGAGAAGATTTTGATAGTGTTTTGGATGCAGACTATCAAAAGGATACAAGCGATGTATTTCTTGCATCTTATAATTTAGGATATCTCACTGCGGATGCATTGATTGCGACAAAATCAAGAAATAAGAGTAAATTGACAGAGATTGCAAGCACAATGATCGATCTTTCAAAGCTAATAGGTGTGAAAGAAGATGTGCAAAAACTGTCTGATGAATTATTAAGTATGATTCAACAAGATAGATGGGAAGATTTGCAAACATCGCTTGATAAGTATAAGAACGAAATTGAGATTTCTTTGTATGAAACTCAACAGTATGATTTGCTTACATTGGTGCAAATCGGTGGCTGGACACAGGGACTTTATAGAATTTGCTCACTTATTGACTTAAACTATTCTGCACCTTTAACTCAGATGATCGACCAAAAGGGTATCCTTTCGGGGATTATTTATAACTTTGCTAAGATTGAAAATGATGAAATTAAATCAAGAGCATGGTATGGCGTGATCAAAACTAATTATGGTGAGATTGAAAGCATTATTAGGAAAAGTTCTGATAGTGTTTATCCTAAGCAAGATATAAAATTATTGATAAAGCTTACAAACCAAATCAATAAAGCTATGGTAGAATAAACAAAGTATCGAATATGCGAGCCTCCATCAGTGAGGCTCAACTTTTATTAAACAGCTGTGGTAAAAACTCTGAAAAACACAATCAGACCTCTTCTTCTTGTTTTATTTACAGCTTTGTTTATCAACTGTTATGCAGATATACAAATCAAACAACAGACAAAAACTGTCTTAATATCTTCATCTGATGAATTTGTCAAATACGCAGAAGAAGAAACAATACCCTTTTCTGAGACTGTAATATCCAAAGATTCACTCCTTGTAAAAGATTCTGATTATAGCATTGATTACACAAAAAGCCAGATTAAAATACTCAATACTACCCTGATTAATCAAGTCCAAATAAGCTTTTCTTTTTATGATAAAGAAAGTATTGAACCTCTTTTTAGTTTTAAAATCATAGATTTATCTGATTCTCTCGGTATCAAGACACAAAGAGCTAATGTCTTTGATATTTGGACAAATGATAGTAAATTTACAATATCAGGAAGTAAAACCTTTTCTGTGATGGTTGGCAATCAAGATGATTTTAGCATAAACCAGTCAATGTATTTGAAGCTCTTTGGGGAAATATCTGATAATGTGTATATTGATGCACAACTCAATGATAGCCAGTCGCCTATTACGCCAGAGGGCAATACAAAAGAATTGAGCAATATAGATGAGATTTATTTTAGATTGTATGGGAAGCAATATGAAATAGCTTTTGGCGATCTTGAGATTGAATATAATGACACAAAATTTATTAATTATCTGAATAAATTTGAGGGCGTAAAAGCAAAGTATTTTGAGCAAAATGAGGTGCAAGCTGCAATTGCTGTATCAAAAAGCAAAGCGTCTGAAATGGAATTTTATGGGGTGGATGGAAAGCAAGGACCATACTATTTGAAGCCCACTGGTGCTTATACTAATGTTAAAATCATGTCAGGAACAGAAGTTATTTATCTCGATTCACAGCTTATGCAAAGGGGCGAAGATTATTTTATTGATTATGACGAGGGGACTATTAGTTTTCAAATTAAACGTATTATCTCAGCACAAAATAGAATAAGAGCAACTTTTCAGTATTCTGATGAGAATTACCGCAAAAATGTTTATTTGTTTGATAGTAAAGTGAATATAACAGATGAGCTGAGTATCTCAACCCATAATATAATAAGTGTGGATGATAAGAAAAACCCTTTGAGCTATGCACTTACAGATGATGATATACAAGCTTTGAAAGATAGCGGTGATCAGGATGTTTATGTGGCAGGGGAGAGGCTTGCTGAGGGAGGATTTGGAGCTTATAAGAAGGTGTTTGATGGGGCTAATGAATATTTTGTATATTCGCCTGGCGATAGTTTGGCAATATATGATATAAGTTTTACATATGTTGGTGAAAATGAAGGCGACTATGCTTTATTAGGTGTTAATAGTTTTGAGTATGTGGGTCTTGGGCTTGGTAACTATATGCCAATAATAATGATAGCTTCTCCTGAATACAAAGCCAACTGGGATTTTAAATTGGACTTTGAAAGAGATTTTTTTAAGTTTAATTATGAAATACTGCTTTCTGATTATGATAAGAATACATTTTCTGATAAAGATAGCTATGATGATTTTTCCTATATTCATGATGTGGATTTGAGCTTTAACTTTAATGATTTATTCTTGTCTCCATTTTTAAATTTTAATTACAGAGAACAAAACAAATACCTTGAAACATTTGCCTCTATAGAAAATGTTGATGATTATCGCTTTTACTATTTTCTCGATGCTGATACAGTTTCAAGTAGAAGTTATTCGGGGCGAGTTAAACTAAACTATTATGATAAGTTACAGAATAACTTGCATTTAAAGCTAATTAATCATGATAACTTTGATGAACAAGTCAGATTAGTTAATGAATTTAAAGTCGCACAACATAGATACTTTCCTGAGCTTATTTTGAGCAATACAATAGGAAAACAGGAATTAGAAAATAATGATCAGTTGAGCTCTTATAATCATAATATTTTGACTTCATACAGAATAAAGCCAATAAAGTTGGAATTGGTTAAAGATTATCTTGAGAATAAAAGTACGAAGAATGATTCTGTTTATAATGCATATAAAGTTGAATCAGATAGGATAGAGCTGAGTTTGGAACAGGTGAAGAACTATGCAGGCAGTATATCTTTTAAGCAAGATAAGCAGTATGATTGGCTTGATGCTTATCAACTTGCTTATGTATCTGATTTGTATACTGTCGAGGCAAGCAAGTCAAAAAACTTAAATACGAACTCAGTTAAATTTGCCAGGAAAAACATTGATTATCAAGGGAAAAACACAAATCAAAAGTATGACTTTGCTGAATTTAGGTCAAATAATTATTTCCTGAATTCATTTATTCAAACATATTTCAACTACTCAATTAGCAATCTTGAGTATTATCCAAAAATTAGGGAACTGCAGTATGTGGGTGCCAGTCAAGGCTTTTATGATAGCTTAGGTGTTTGGAGCGAAGATGGTGAATATGATTGGGTTTATGCTTTATCTGGTCGTCCAATTCAAACTATTGATTTGAAAGCTGATCTGAATGCAGTCTTGAGCTTTAATAAGTTAAAAACCAATAATGAATTTATAAAAAAACTGCAGCTTGATACTTGGTTTTATGTTTATGAAACAACAGAAGAGAGCAATAAATATCAGGTTTATTTGCTAAATCCTAATTATTTGATGCAAGACTCAGTTAGTATTTTTAGCAAAAGGCTGGTGCGGGAGACCCTCTGGTATAATCATCTGCCAGGTAAGGTGACATTTAAGTATGTCTATAATGATGAGAGAGGTTTGGATAATAGATATCAGGAGATTTCTCGCGATTCACAAAAGACTCATGAATATCTTGTTTTGTTAAATAAGCTTTTTGAGACAGACTGGGAGTTTTCTTTTCTTCATGGCAATGAGTATGATTCACGTTACAATTTAGATGTGAAAAGCAGGCAAAGCTATATTAACATGAAATATGTGCTGGGTAATTATTTAATTTTTAATACTAAGCTGCTGTATAATTTTGATGAAAATTCAAATATGAGCTATGAATGGGAAACTCGACAAAAGGGTTTTTCAGAAGATATAATGTATTTTCTTGGCGATAGATATAGATTTAATAGTAAAGTGGAGCTTATGAGAAATACGTCATCTTATACTGCAAATCTATATTTACCTGAGAATAAGCGAAAAGGTACGATTTTTAAATGGAATAATAGTGTTTACTATAGATTTAATCAGTTTACGCACTTATCTTTGGATTATTCTGGATATAGTTATCCTCAGAGAAATACAGTGCATCAGATCAGAATGGAAGTGAGAGCAGAATTTTAATTAGGCTTTTGCGTTCTCCATCTGGCAATCTTTTCAGCTGCATTTTCAGCAGCTTTTAGTATTGTATCAAGTTTAATTGGCTTTATAAAATAATCCTCAAAACCTGCTTCTCTAATTGTTGCTAATTCAAAAACTGATGTATAGCCTGTCATTGCATGAATAATGGCAATTGGATGCTTTTTCTTAACTTCTTTGCAAAGATCAATACCGTTCATGCCTGGAAGCATAAGATCAAAAAACATAATCTGGATAAAGTCATTTTTTAAAATTTCTAATGCTTCTTCTGCAGAGCTGGCTTCAACAATTTCAAACCCACTTCTTTTTAATAGCTCTCTTAGGAGCACTCTGATCATTTCTTCATCATCAAGTATTAAGACTTTTTTTGTATTCATATCTACTCCCTTCTTAATCATACAAATGTATGGCAAGTGAATTTGTCAAGCTTTTATTTTAAGCTTTTGTAATAATTATTGATTGCCTCTGTAATTTGACCTAAAAGTTCTGTTTGGTTGTTGGTATCAACCTTCCTTTTTTCTCCGTTATCGAATGTAATAATAATCGAGCCTAAGCCTCTACTAACTTCTCGAATCTTTGGTATTACGATATAGACTTCACCTAAATGGCTGTCTTTAAAAGAGAATAGTGGATTCATAAATCCTCCTTAAAAATATTTTTTGAGATAGATTCCCATTCCAATCCAGATGATAAATTAATACAAACCTCAAATAGTTTTTTTCTATCATTATCTGTTTTTGGTAGCTTATTAAATATACTTTTTGCTTCTTTTTTCAAGATTTCTTTTTCGATTAGTGTACGTTCATCTGAATTTAGGTGAAAGTAGTCTTTGGAATATGAGCTGTTGCCGGCAAAATCAATTATATGAAAAGGTTTATCTTGAGATTTGTTCCACACGTTTTCTAATAAGAAAGATGAGCCGCAAGCTCGGCTTAGCACAGCAATTCCACCATATGGAACAGTTTCTATTTGAGCAATCCCAAAAGGTTCATAAATTGACATGCCAAACTCAGCGTCTGATGCAATACGCAAGTCTGAGAATTTTGTGTCTTCTGGTATTCTTTGCCCAGTCTGCTCTTGTGTAAAGCCAAACTGGTTGATGAATACAGCTTTGATATTTTTAGATTTTGCATTAAAATAATTTACTGACCAAAAGATATCGTTCTCATAGCCAACTAAGTCGGGCCAATTTTCTTTATGCCAGATGGGCCAACCATAATTGTCTTCCATTTTATAAATATCTGAGCTTTCTCGTCCAGTTCCTATTTGAGAAGATAAGAGTATAAAGAATCCCTTCAAATGATTGTCATGAAAGTATTTGTCTAACTGCTCAAGTAGGCTAATATCTCTCCAAAGTCCTTTGCTAATTACAAGCCTTGTAACGTGTGTCATAATTATATCGGGTGTAAAGTTAAACAGATTGTTGCAGTATTGTTGGATTTTTGCTCTGCTCTCAAGCTTATGTTGATAGTCTATCTCATTAATTGGTATTCCATTATATGTGATTATTATTTTTTGAGGTTCAGTATCTGGCACAAGATATTTATATTCTTTTTCAACCCAATTACCAACTGCAAAGATTTTGTCAAAATATTTGGCATACTTGATTAATTCATTTCTTGAATTATGCTTTTGCGACCCAAACCTTTCTTCTAAAGATAGCTTGCCCAAGTCTTTTTGTAAAATATTATAAAAACTGATATCGTGTCCCTGATGGCTTTCGACAATTACCCTTGCAGTGCTAACTTCATGTGCATAAAAGAATAATCTTTCATTAGCTTTTTTATCTTTTAAAATAGATAGGCACGAGCATACGCCCATGTATTCGTGTGAAAAATAATCAATTGCAGAGCTGTTTGGTGACACAATGCTTAATATGCTTCTCAATGGTAAAGCAATACGTAGGTACTGCTCAAAATCCCAATCTGTTTCGTATAATTGGCAATTGAACTTGAATATTTCCCATAGTTGGAACTTGAAAATATCGAGCAGATCTTTTCTTATATTTTTAATTCCAAGAAGAATTATTTCTATTGTTGATTTCTTTTCAGGGTGGATTTCATCGAAAATAATCTTTTGTCCATACACCAAATCAATATGATAACGCTCAATTAACTCGTTAAATTCATTATCATAAGAAGAATTATATATTTTATCCAAACTTGAGAAAAGAATTTTAGCATTTGAGCCGAGCCTATCTTTTTGATCTATATTATCATCAAATAAGGGTCCATAAAAATAAGTTTTATCGTAAAATTTTAAATAGCTCTCACTTGTGCAAATGCCTGATAAGACAGAGCCAATACCTCCTATTTTTTTAGCAGCTTCGTGGGTTATATGTATCGCTGTGTGCAAAGCATCTCCTTATTAGGTAATTAATTGTTCAAGATATATTACAGTATCTTCAAAAGCAGAAGATTCTTCAATTCGTTGTTTTAAAAATGTATTAATACTATCTATTTTATCAATGGCATAGTCTATATTCTTATTGGCACCTTTAGAATAAGCACCAATATTTATCATATCTTCAGATTCTTTATAAGTTGCCAATATTTCAAAAGCTTTTTTAGCATTATCTTTATGTTCAGAACTTGCAACACTATTCATTACACGACTAATACTACTAAGAATATCTATTGCTGGATAGTGTCCTTTGGCAGCAATTTTTCTTGATAACACAATATGCCCATCAAGAATTGAGCGTGCAGCATCAGCAATTGGCTCATCCATATCATCACCCTCCACCAAAACAGTGTAAAGCCCTGTGATAGTTCCTTTGGAAGATGTTCCTGCCCTTTCGAGCAGTTTTGGTAATGCAGCAAATACTGATGGTGTATAGCCTTTTGTGGTGGGAGGCTCTCCAACTGCTAAGCCTATTTCACGCAATGCCATACAATAACGTGTAACTGAGTCCATCATTAACAGGACATTTAAGCCCTGATCCCTGAAATATTCTGCAATTGTTGTGGCTACCATTGCTCCTTTGACACGTGTAAGTGCTGCTTGATCAGATGTTGCAACAACTACAACAGATCTTTTTAAGCCTTCAGCACCTAAATCGTTTTCGATAAAATCTCGTACTTCACGACCGCGCTCTCCTATAAGTGCGATTACATTCACATCAGCTTTTGTATATCTTGCCATCATGCCGAGTAAAACACTTTTGCCGACACCGCTACCTGCAAAGATGCCAGTTCTTTGCCCTTTGCCGCATGTTAATAGACCATCGATAGCCCTAATGCCCAATTGTAATGGTTCTGTAATTCTCGTTCTTGTTAGAGGGTTTGGTGGTGTTGCATAAACAGATCTTTTTTCTTTGAGTTTTAAATAAGCCCCATCATCCATAGGATTGCCTAAACCATCAAGAACTCTTCCCATAAGCTCATCGCCAACAGAAACGGAAAAAGGTTCTCTGAATGTTGATACTCTATTGCCAGGTGCTATTCCGTAAAGTTCTTTTAGCGGCATTAGCAGAGTTTTATTGTCTTTAAATCCGACTACTTCAGCTTGATGTGTTGTGCCGTCATTTGTGTGTATATAGCAAATATCTCCAATTGATGCTGAGGGACCTAAGGACTCAACAATCAGTCCAATGATTTGTGATACAGTACCATTTTGCTTGATAGAATTTGTTTTATTAAGTATTTCCGAATACTTGTGTAAATTAAGATTATTCAGCATTTTTTAGTAGCTTTCGTCTGATCTCTTGAAATTGTGTTTCAATATCGGCATCTATTGAGCCAGAGCTAAATTCTATTCTGCATCCTCCTGGGCTAATTTCATTGGCATTTATAACTTCTATTTGTTTTGGTAATTCAAACTGAACATTGAGGTTTTTTAGGTTTTCTTTTACAGTTAACCAATCTTTTGGATTAACAAGAATTCTGATTTCTTCACGTTCATTGATTAGATTTAATGCATTTTTCAAAACATTAAGGATTATATTTGGGTTAATTTCTAACTCAGTATCAATGACTTTACGAGCAATTGAGATAATAAAATCGAGTAATTCTTGTTGTTGATCCTCTTTTATCTTATCTGTTTGTGAGCTTATACTATCGAGCAGCTGATTAAATATTTTTAAAGTCTGATTAACTTGGCTTTGAAATTGGTGTTGAGCTTGTTTAACGCCTTCTTTAATACCTTTTTGATAGCTCTTTTGGCTTTCTTGTTTATACTTTTCATCTAATTGTGCTATTTCTTTTTCCAGTGTTGACTCTATTAATCTATTAATTAACTGCTGTTGGTGCAAGTTAAAAATACTTAATTCGGGATTTGGATGCTCTGATACAAAGCGTGCATTTTTTACTTGCATTCCAGGGCTTATTTCAAACAATGTTTCATTTTTATTAATCATATTTCTATGTTCTTATTTATTGTACAAAGTCTTCGCCGCCCTTTGTAAGTTGGATTTCGCCGAGCTCTTCTTTTTTACGTATCACGTCTAAAATGGTTTGCTGTGCTGTTTCTACCTCTCTTAGACGAACAGGTCCAGCATATTCCATTTCTTCTCTAATAATCGTTGCACCACGCTCTGATATATTTTTAAAGATTTTATCTTGAACTTCATCTGCAACACCTTTCAA
This sequence comes from Candidatus Cloacimonadota bacterium, assembly GCA_020532185.1. Classification (GTDB taxonomy): domain Bacteria; phylum Cloacimonadota; class Cloacimonadia; order Cloacimonadales; family WRIO01; genus JAGOCT01. The sequence continues at coordinate 10,615 of JAJBBH010000038.1, forward strand.
TGCCATTGCCAAGTCTTTTTGATCCACATCACGCAAGATCATCTGAATTGTTCTATCATCAAGATAAAGTATATCTTCAAATACGAACATGAGGTTTTTGATTTCTGTAGCAAGCTTTGGATCTTTTGCTGATATTGCTTCCAAAATGGACCTTTCAACAGTGGAGCCTACTAAGTTAATAATTTCAGCTGCTGCTCTTACGCCACCAAATTGGCTGCCTTGCTGTGAGAAGTCAATTCTTTCTTCAAGTATTTGTTCTACTGTATTAATCATTTCTTGTGACACTCTTTCCATTGCTGCAAAGCGAATAACCACATCATTTCGTAAATCTTCGGGCAATTCTGCTAATACATTAGCCGCCTGAACAGGCTCAAGTTGAGTTAAGACTAAGGCTATAGTTTGTGGGTGTTCTTTTTGGATAAAAGTTAATAGCTGAGTTGAGTCAACTTGCTTAAGAACGTTAAATCCTTTAACTTGCAGTAATCTTTGAATCTTTTTAATAATCTCCATAGCTCTGACGTCGCCAAGAGAAGCTTGAAGTAATTCTTTTGCGTATTCTATTCCGCCCAGAGATATGTATTCCTGTGCTTTTATCATTTCATAAAATTCCTCGAAAACAGCCTCTGATATCTTTGGTTCGACTGTGCTGACAGAAGCAATTCTTGCTGTTATTGTTTCTACATCGGCATCAGAAAGTAGCTTAAATATATTGGAAGATGCTTCTGTGCCAAGCCCTATCAATAAAGTTGCTGCTTTAGTTTTACCATCCATATCTTTGATCAAGTTTTGATACATTGCTATTACTTCAGGGTCAAAGTGAAAATCAAAATTCATATTATCCTCTTTTTTAACATTCTAATTAGCCCTTATTTTTTATCATGTAAATGTGCAAGGGGATTATCTTCAATTAGCCAGCTTTTTATTAGTCTCACGGCTACCTCAGGGTTTTCAAGAATAAATTTTTGTATTGCTTCTTGCAACAAAATAGCTTCTGTTTGCTCAATTTCTATGTCTTTCATAGGCTTGTATGTATAAGATATTTTTCCTTCTCCCATTGGCATACCCTCTTCTCCTTCATGGTAAAAGCCTTCACCGACACCAGATCCTTCTGCAAATGCTGGTCGGAGCTCTTCTTCATGTTCGAGATCAGGTTCTGGAATAGCAAATATTTTTCTAAACTGACTGATAAGAATCAAGACTAATACAATTAAGATGATTACGACAAAGCCTTTTTCTGCAAGCTCTATCAACTTTTGTGTCTTAATTTCTTTTTCATGCTCTGACTTTTGTAATTCAATATCTGTATTGTCAAATAAAATAGAATTAACAACCAATTGATCACCTCGTTCTTGATTAAAGCCAACAGTGTTTTGCACGAGAGATTGTACAACTTGTAATTCTTCGGGCGTGCGTTCAATTAGTTCTTTAATTATTTTACCTTCTTTTTCTTCAATCTTGGTTTTATAATTAACATTAACCGCTACTGTTAAACGTTTGATACCACCAGTTTGGTTTATTATTCTTTGCACAGTTGAATTTATTTCGTAATTGGTTATTTGATGCTCACTGACATTGGATACGCTATCTCGAACATTAGTAATGCTGTTTGATTCAAGCTCTTCTGAGCGTACAACCTGCCCTTCAGGGTCGTATTTTTCTATTGTTGTTTCTACTTGGTCAAAATTCAATTCTGCAGTGACTCTTACTACAGAATTATTTAACCCTAAGATTTGATCGAGCATAGATTGAACTTTTAGTGATATTTTGTTTTCATATTCGGCTTGTATTCTCATTTGTTTATTAGAAAGTCCAGTTACACCATCATCAAATGCCTCTGTTAAAATCCTGCCATTTTGGTCAACGATTGTCACTCTTGCTGGGTCCAATCCTTCTACTGCTGATGAAATAAGATTGCTAATGCCTACAATTTGCTTTTCAGATAGTCTTTGCTTTGTATTTATCATGACAGATGCAGATGGGTCTTCTTGATCTTCTTTGAATATCTTTTCTTCTGGAAAAACCAGATGAACTCTTACGTATTCAATCCCACCGATGGACATGATTGTTCTTTGTAGTTCACCTTCCATAGCTCTGCGATAGTTTATTTTTTGTTGAAACTCAGTTGTACCAAGCTGAGTTTTATCAAATATTTCAAAGCCCACACCTTTACTTGTCAAACCAATGCTTTCAGATGCAAGGCTAATTCGAGTGGTAGGCACCTTATCTGCTGGGATATAAATAGATGCACCATTATCTTTTAACTTATAAGATATTTTCTGTTCATCAAGCTTAGTGATAATTGTTTGGGCATCTTCTGGGCTCAGTTTAGCAAAAAGTAAATTATATTCTACTTTTGTACTCCAAGAAATGAGCCAAATAATTACAGCAATAGTTAAAGTAAGAAGGACAGCGAGCATTACTCTCTGTCTTAATTCCATTCTTAAATAGACATCTTTAAATTTGCTACTTATGTGATTTAATCTTTCTTTCATACAGCCTCTATAGTGAGATTAATATGGGTTTCTACATTGGTGTTTTAATTATTTCACGATATGCTTCGAGCATTTTATTGCGTATTTCCATTACCATTTCAAAGCTCATACTTGCCTTTTCAACTGCGGTCATCACCTCGTGAGCGTCAATTTCTTCGCCAGCAATTATGCGTCTAATATCTTTATCTGCTTCTATTTGCATATCATTTGCTTCGTTGATATAATTCTTTAAAGTTTCTCCAAATGACTTCTCGTTAGGCTTTGGTTTTACTTGAGCTTTGTCTGCATTGTTTTGTATATCTCTTATTTGGTTTATCGCGGTTAGTCTTGGATCAATCATTTTTACCACCTATAATTTTATATCTATTTGACTGCCTTTAAGCAAATCAATCGATCTTGTGTTATTATAAAAAATATTGCTATATTTGTCAACTGCTAAATCACCAAAAACCTCTTTTAATACTTTTTTTTCGTCTACACTAAGAAAATCTTTTAATTCAGATGGGTCTAAGTTTCTAATTTTATCCAAATGATTGTTGGAATTTGGTTGAATAGTAGGCTTTTGATTTTCTGTTTTATTAGTTTTAAACCTATCAGAATATTGCTGATGTATATTAACTGAATTGCTTAAATTGCTTTGAATATTATTTATTGCCATGTTTCAACTCCTATATTTTTAAAGCGTTTCTGATCATATCTTTAGAACTATTTAAAGCTGTTACGTTTGCTTCATATGAGCGTGATGCAGATATCATTTCTACCATTTCTTGCACAATATTTACATTTGGCATAGCAACATAACCTTTTTCATTTGCATCTGGATGAGCTGGGTCATAGATCATCTTAAATGCTGATGGGTCTTTGATTATATCGCTTACATGCACACCCACAGGAAGATCTTCATCAAGATATCTAAACTTTTGATCAGGCATATGAGTATTTTGAGTTTCTTCCATTTTTATATTGTTTGGTTTGTAATAATCTGAAAACTTATGTTCTTTATCGCCAGATTTTAGTTGTACAATTTTTCTTCTATATGGATCACCATTTTCTGTTCTTGTTGTTTCTGCATTGGCAATATTTTCAGCTATGGTATTCATCTTTGTTCTTTGCACTGAGAGACCTTGTGCACTGATGTCCATTGTTGTAAATAACGATTTAATTCTCATGATTTAATCCTTACCTTCCTCTTATTGCACTCTTTATATTATTATATCTTTTTAAAATCAACTTTGTACTCATTTCATAGCGAAGGCTATTCTCTGCCATTTCAGCCATTTCTCTATCAATATCGACATTGTTTAGCCCTGTATCGTTTATTGGGTTTTCACGCAAGACAACCTCAGGATTGATTTTGTTAAGGCTTCTACTGCCTAAATCCATATGTTTATTATCTGTAAGTCTACCTTTTAGCTTGTTTGGATTTAATGATTTTCTATATTCTTCTTCAAATTCTACTTTTTGAGCTTTATAACCTGGAGTCATAGCATTGGCAACATTATTTGCCAAAGTCTTTTGCCTTAAAGAATAAACATTCATGCTTTTTTCAAGGTCTGGGCATGCTGTTCTGTCAAATAATAGATCTGTTATCATCTTTTACCTCCGTAATTATGTTTATATTAATTGCAATACCTGTGCCATTGTTTTTTACTATTAATTACTGATTATTATACTTTTTTGGAAATATATTCTGGTTCATATAGAAAAAACTTCCTTTGCTATAGATTGAAACTAAAAAATGAGTAAGTATTCGCAATTATTCTCTGCGTAAACATAATGAAGATAAACTTTAAAAGACAAATAATTAAGAGCAATGCTATGTATTTACAATTCGTAGGTGCTATGTTCTGTAACTATAAGTATCAATAGCCAAGTAATTATTGTAATTTATGGGTCCAATCAATATATTAAGAATTGCTGTGATAAACTTGCATCAGAGGGTAATGTTTTTATGCAAAAAAAGGCAGCCCAGAGGCTGCCTTTTTAATATGTTTGATTGTTATTAGAAATTAATTGATAATACTGAGCTAACTTCGTAAATGTCGTCTAAGTCTTTGCCATAGAATTCACCAGGCATTACATAAGCACCAGCTAATTTGAATGTGTAGTTATCAAATAATTTGTAGCTTAATCCTAAGTCAACTTCAATACCCATATCTGTTTCGCCAGTTGCGCTTTCTTCGATAGAATTAACCATACCTGCAGCAAATAAAACGTCAAACTTTGGGTTAACTGGGTATTTGTAGTTTAATACAACACTCATTAAGCCAAGTCCATTGTTTGAAGGGTCAAATGTTTGAACGCCATCATGGATACCAACACCAAAGTATTCTAATCCACTATGATAGTATGTTGATAATGTATTAAATACTGTTGTTTCTTCTGGGTCTGATCCATCATCACCTGATGTGTATAAGAAATTGATTCCTGGAATACCAAAGTCTTTTGTATCATATTTTAAATCTAATGCAAAAGCCATACCCATATTGGTTACATCATCGCCAGAGTTTCTTTCATACGAACCATAGTTTAAAGCAAACATAGCATCAGCATCTATGCCAAAGTTTGCATAGGTAAAGAATGGCATGATCCAGAAATTGTTTTCTTGTTCACCGCGAGTTGTTTTTTCTCTGTGAATAATAGTATTAAGCCCAGCTGCCATATCGTTGTTGATTTTGTAATCAACGTTTAATAAGAAACCATCACTGTCTCTTGGATATGCGTTAAACTGAGATTCTTGAAAAACAAGGTAACCAAATTCTAAATCAAGATTTGGAGCAATGTTATTTTTTCTTAAAACAACTGCTGGTAGGTCATCGTCAAGAACGAGGCTTGTGTGGTCGTTCCAACTAATATGACCAGCTGTTGCATCAACACCTGTAAATGGGCAAATCCAATTTACATATGCATTATGAGTTTTAACGTCGATATTGTTTGACCAGCCATTATTTCCACCCCAAACTAAGTTACCTGATCTGAGTGTGTAAACGAAGTTTAAATTTTTGTCAATATCTGCTTTAATAGTAAGATTAGCTCTTGAGTCGACAAAATTACCAGCTTCATAATTGTTAAGTACCATGTCAATGTCTTTGTATAAAGACAATCTTGTTCTAAAATCACCGCTAATAGTGAAATCAGTAGCCATAAGACCAACAACGACCATCAAAAGGATGGTTAAAATAAGGTTTTTTTTCATTTTTACCTCCATTATATATTTTCTGTGGCTTATAATACTAAGCATAAGCTTTTATGTCAATCTATTTTTCGTGTTTTTGCATAATAAAAGCAGTTCAAATCGGTAATACGCTGAAAGATAATGACATAAGTCATGTTAAAAGATAAATAAAAAATCTGTTTTAAAACCATAACTTATATACTTTATCAACAAAATCTGTTGAAGTGTGATTAAAATGGGTAAAATGCGGCATAAAATTTCTATGCGTGCTTGTTGAAGTCAGACAAATTTTTGTAAAAATAAGATACCTGTTGTGTACAATATTATTCATGGTATTAGCCTACATTAATATATCACATGAAAGTCTAAAAGAGTTATGCTTTTCCCAATTAGTTTCTATCTGATATGCTAAATCTAAAAACAGTTTATATTTTGTATTTAGTTTGATATTAAATCCTGTGCCAACAGAGTATCTTTTATTATCTCCTGTCATCATTTCTTGAGAGTAGCCACTTCGTATTGTCATAATATCTTTGAATACATTATATTCAGCACCAAACATAATTAGATCATCTGTGTCTGAGTGTATTGATTTGTCCAAATCTAATGCAAAAGAATAGAGTTCGCTTTCTTTACCATATCCAAAGATAATGCTTGTAGGCAAACCTTCTGAATAGTTTCCTTTGGCAGTTCCAACTTCATTTTTACTATCCCAAGATATATAAGATATAGGGTTTTTCAATACAATTGCATAATGGTTATTGTCAGAAAGCTTTTTGTGTATTGAGAGGTCAAAAGAAAAGCCAGAGGCATTACCCGTAACTTGGTGATTTAAGCCTGTTTCTGGGTCCAAATAAGCACCATTTTCATTATTGCCAAATGAAGACAGTAATATTCTCATATTCAGTCCAATATCACAGACAGGAAATCTAAATCTATCTTTTAAAAAGTTTTCTGATAATGCAGATGCAAAGATTATACTGGTTTCAGACATAGCATCATCTCCAGAATAAATGAATCCAGTCCCAAATGAATTACCTGACTTTGTTTTATGCAAAAAACCAAAAAAGGAGTATGAATAAAGACCTTGAATGTCGATATTATCGAAGCTGACAGAGTTTGCACTTTTGGATTGTGTGCCAGCTGCAGGGTTCCAGATAATACTGCCAGCATTATTTGTAACTGCTGTGTGAGCACCGCCCATACCCATAGCTCTTGCACCAAAGCCAACATCAAGAAAAGCAGATGGAATATTGCTTAGATTATCAGCATATAAAAAGACCGTAACAATTAAGATAGTTGTGATCAACAATAATTTTTTCATAATTCCTCCTTACTTAATCAAAACCACAGATTTGACGTATTCTTTTCGATCTGTCGCATCTTCTACAATTAGATGAACCACGTAACGTCCATTTCTTGCCATTCTATTGTCGTCTGTTTTGCCATCCCAATAGAGAGACGTAGATTCTCCGATATCATATTGTCCCTTTAGAAATGCAGATTGATTTGTTATTGTGCGTACTAATGTGCCATTTAAATTATAGATTTTGCAGGTTAGTTTTGGGTATCTTGTTGCTTTTGATGCTATTTTGAATGATATTTGTAATCCTTTATTTGAACCAATTTGGTCAAAAGGTGTGAAAGGATTGGGGAGTAACTTCAAGTCATATAAGCCTAAAGATTGTGAAGGGCTAAGCAAAGCATATTGACCCCAGTTTGGCATCTCATCGAGATAGATGCTTGTATTTGCTCTCCTAATATGGCTTGGAAGATGTACCCATTGCATCTTGTCAAAGTCCCAATTTGCAATTGTTTTTAAACTTATATCATCTTCGTTACGTGTGTTAAAAGCTATACTGGGTCTTGATATAAAGTTTGGATTGCCAGAAGATAATGCATGAAATACTTGCCCTTCTACATCGTATTCTGTTCCGTATTGTTGTACAGGTGATACTTGTATTTGGTTGAGATATATATTTGCAGAGCCTGAACTTAGCATATTGGTTGGTAGATAAAGCATACATCCTAAACCAGTATCCAATGTGTCAGCTGGTGTGTTTGGCGTAATTAGTTTAAACACATTGATCATTTTTTCACCTTTGACTACTAATTCTTCATCATTTGGATCTTCTGCTTCTACGTTTAGAGAAATATTGCCAATATAGTTGGGGTTTGGGCTTAACTTTATCAGATTAGCACTAAGCGTTATATTGCCCTGATTACTGCTAATTTCTTTGATTGTTGGGCTAATTGTCATCACTTCTCCACTATCGCTCTTTGCAATGATTCTATAATAGTTATTTAAAATTGAATTGTTTACCTCATCATTTCCATCAATTGATATTTCAGCCAGCTTCATTTCTTTAATAGTAATAGGTGCACTTAAATTAATTGTAACATCATTCAGTTTGATTCTTGCTTTGATGGTGTTATGTGAATAATTATCAGCATGTTCTGGTGAGCAATATTGAATACTTCTCTTATCATTATCAATGGGTATCAACTCACCAAGTGTTGAATCAGCCAAAGACCATTCGACTATTCCGTTATCATCAATAACATCATTCAGAGCATTTTCAAGTTCATCATATACATCAGCTGTAAAGTTGAGCTTTTGATTGAATGTTATATGGGCAGTATTAGGTGTGATGGTGCTTGTAACTGGTGAAATAATGCCCGCAGTGGTTACAAGCCAATATGCAGGTACACTTTGGTTTGTGTAAGTTAATCCATTTACTTCTGATTCTGATACAAAGTAGAATTTAACGTTACCTGATCTATTTTGTGCTGGAATGGCTGCAACAAGCTCATCAGAGTTTGCTCCCAAAGCCATAATTGAGCTGCCCCACACGTTATTCAAGTTTTTGTAATATAGGATTACATCTTCATTATATGATGCTGATTTAATTATCTTTACTTCGATATTTTCATTACTTGCAACTGGCGTTATTTGGTTTGTATCAAAAGCTAAAGGTAAAATCTTTATATCCTCAATAGTACCAAGCTTTTCAAAGATCACCGAATAACTCTGTGGTGCTAAATATGTCAGTGAGCCAGTTTCTGGTGGAGTAATTTTGACTGAATACTCTCCTGTATGCAGAATGGCGTCAGTGCTGACTTGTCCTGTATTATCAGTTATTAAATTGATTGGTTGCATTAAGCTTTCACCAAAAATTCTGACATTCGCAAATTTAAAAGGTTCATCTAAGTGATTGATTACAGTTAGTTTATACTCACACAACTTGTATTCAAAGTTGTAGTTCAGTTCAATATCTTCGCCTGTCCATACAATATTGTCAATTTCTTCGTTAAATTCTTCAAATTCATAGATTGAAGATATTTGCATATTAATTGGAAAGTCTGATTCTGAAAGAGAATTAAACTGATAATAACCGCTATTACTTGTAAATACGGAATCAATAATTGTAGAGGAATTACTTATTGTTAATTTAGAGCTTGTTGGCAATACGATAGAACCATCACTTAATTCCATTTTGATATAACCGCCAAGGCTTACAGAATTAGGTATATAAGAGAAATTGTGGTCAAAAACAATATTCTCACCTGGAATTAGATCTATTGCCTGCACTTTTTTGAAAGTATCATCATTGTACTTTGCAACTATTTCGAGAATTACGCTAAAATTATCAATTAATAGGTTGATATTATCAATAAGATAGTCCCCTGAATCGTAATAGTTTTCGATGATTGGGTCTGCTTCAGGTGTATAAATACTAATAGTAAGCTGATCTGGTTGTTCTATTGTGTATGGTTCTAAAGTCTGATCAGTAATTGTAATGCTACCGCTTAAACTTGCGGGTAATTGCTTTAGTTGAAAGCTTAATTGTGCTGTTGGGTTGTTTTCAGTAAGATCAATAGAAACAATAGATGAGTTTGAAAAATACTGTTTTGTTGCAAAGACAGAATAACTTCCAAAAGCTGGCACAGAGATGCTGTATTGACCGTTTGCATTAGTTATACCTTGATATGAGTCATCTCCAATTGTGGCATAAACAATTGCATTTGAGAGTGGATTTAATTTTGTGTTAGTAACAACTCCATAAATAACTTTGCTTTTTGGCGTAAGCAAGAAATCTATTTGAGTTGGGTCTGATATACCATCTAAAACGCTAACGTCCATATCTCCAGCAGATTCATAAGCACCGTGATTTGCAGACAGAGTATATTCTCCATCGCTAATATTTGCAAAGATAAAAGAGCCAGAATTATTAGTATTGGTGCTGTTTATAACTTCATTATTTTGTTTTAATTCTATTGATACAGCACTAATCCCTTCCATAGTTTCAGCATTGATTGCAGAGCCAGAAATACTGTTTTCAGTATATGTTAAAGTAAATTCTAAAGGTTCACTTGTTTCACCAGCACCAACCTGAACTGTTGGGAAGTTTTCATTAACTGAATATCCTTCTTTTATTACCTGAATATAGTATGTTGCACCAGTTAAACCAGTTAAAGTAAAATTACCACTTGTATTAGTACTTGTTGTAAAGACACGTCCAGTATTAATATTTGTAGCAATAATAGATGCACCAGCTATTCCTTGATTATTATAAGTTACTGTTCCTGGTATATTTGCAGATTGCATTAAGTTAAAATCTGTAATTACATATTGACCAGCTGCTATATTTATTTCTTGTTGATTTGACACAAGTTGGTCAGAGCTTGCCCATACTTTGTGATATCCGATAATATTGGAAATAACATAATCACCATAATCATTTGTTGATGTAATATAAGTATCTCCCTGTATATTTACTGCACGTACGCTTCCATTCGCAACAGGGTTATTTTGATATAAAGCAGTACCTAAAACGCTATTAGGAATACCAGATAACTCTACATTAACAGATACAGAATCAATAGCTAATGCATTTGAGTGTTCATAATTAATATAACCAGTTTTAGTTACGTGCAACTGATACGCAGTATTATCAGTAGCTTCAAATACAAATGAGCCGTCATTGCCCGATAATACTTCGTAATTTTGGCTTTGATTATTTATATTGGTAAGTTTTACCTTAGCATTTTTTAAAGGCTGTCCTAAGTAATTATGTACTAATCCTGCAACTGATCCTTGAAGCATTTGTAAAGTAATTGGCAAAACCAGTGATTCTCCATCAGAGAGTGAAATGTTGTCGTTTGTATAAGCTTGATAGCCAGCCCTTGTTATTTGTAGTTCATATTGCCCCTCATAAAGGTTTAGAAAACTGAATTGACCATTTGAACTTGAGGTTACCACAAACTCTTCACTATCAGATAATCTCTTTAAAACTACCAACGCATTGTTAAGAAATTCCCCAGATTGATTAGCAACAGCACCCGATAAACTTGCATTATGGATATCAATAATAAGAGGTTCTAACTCTATATCTGAGTTTTCTGTGTTAAATGCTAAGCTTGCATTATCATGTGTGATGGGGTCAAGATTAGTGCCTATGAGAATATTTGATTTGTAAGGTAAAACATTGGCAAAAACATACTCTCCATCATCATTGGTTGTTGCGCTTAAATTCATAGAACCCCCGCTGATATTTACTTGCACATTTGCTTGTAATCTGTTTGATGTATCTTTTACAATGCCACTCACTGAGATAGGCTGACTATATTGTAACGAGATATTCTGGGTAATGTTTGCATTGTATCCGATTTGAATATTTAGCAAACTATCTGGCTTAAACGAGTCTTTACTTGCAGTTATTTTTATTGTTCCGTCATAGAGGTTATTAATCATGTAAGACCCATCTGTTTGTGTAACAGTTGATCTTGTAAGACCACTATTACTATTATATGTCGTAATTAAAGCTCCAGCTATAGGGTTTTGTGTGTTTTGGTCTTTTACTACGCCGCTTAAATTTGATATGTGTACAGGCATTATAAGGTTTATTCCAGTTATATTACTGACCACAAGTTCTTGCGAAACTGATACATTATCCCAGCCAGGTTGGACTTTATTTGTCATAATCTGATATGTTTTGTTTGGTGATAAGCCAGTTAAAGTGAATTGCCCTGCACTATTTGTAGAGGCTTGAATAATGATATTTTCAGATACTGCTTTTATTGGAATTGCAGCAAGAGGATTTCCTAACTGATTTTTTACAGTTCCAGACATGCTCAGATTATTTGGTAGCATAGTGATATATTGATTTTGTATAGGTAAACTGTTTGGCAGTTCTATAAGGAGTTCAGAAGATTGGTTATAATTACTTAATTGTGCGACAATATTATAGGTGTTTTCTGTTTGCAGATTATTGATTATGAAATTACCACTTGCATCTGTTGTTGCAGATCCTGAGAATCCTCCATTTAAACTTACAGCATTGATCTGTACATTTGCAAGTCCATCGCCTGCACCATTTGGCTGATCTGTTACCTTGCCTGCGATAGAGCCTATAGCTTGAATAAGTGTGAATGATAAAGACTGAGAACTATTTGCTGGTATAGTAATACTTTGAGTTTGAGGGTAATAATTGCTTTTTGATGCAGTAATAATTAATGGTGTTTGAGGTACAATACCCTGTATTTCGGTTAATTGAGATGTTGTTGTGTAGTTACTAACGGCACCAGTTAATGTGTTTTCAATCGAGATTGTTGAGCCAGTTGGGTTACAAGTGATTGCTAATTCGCCTGTTAATGGAGACATGCTGATGTTTTTTAATATATTTTGATTTCCAGGTATTGATATGTTGGAAACAATTGTATTTTGATAATTATTTCGAGTAACAGTGATTGTGTAATTACCAGGCACAAGGTTATTAATCTGATAATCACCTGCTTGATTTGTAACAGCTGAGCCTCCACCACCTATGTTATTTGTCGCAGTTACGATTGCATTTTGAAGTGGGTTAGAGTTGATACTATTTGTTACTTTTCCTCTTAAAGTTGAGAAGTTTGTATTTATAATAAAAGATTTATTAATCAAACTTTGTCCAGGATTGACGGTAAATGTGCTATCTGAGCTTGTGTATCCAAGTTTTGAAACGTTTATATTCCATGTGCCATATTGTAAAGCAAGTGTATAATTACCAGTAGCACTTGAATTTGTTTGAATTGTTTGGTTATCTTTATTTGCTGTAATAACTGCATTAGTCAATGAGTTTGTATTTTGATCGAATACTTTACCAGATATTGACGCAGTTTGACCTATTAAAGCCAAATTCCTTGTATAAACCTCGTTCAAGTTTGCTGGGTTTTGCATTGTATAACTATTTGCACTATAGCCAGATGCACTTGCTGTGATAGTATATCTTTTACCCCCAGGTACATTAAGTGTATAAGATCCATAAATATTTGTTACTGTTGAGAAGGTATTTGCTACATTGTTTACTTCGCTAACAGTGATATTTGCATTACGTACAACTGATCCTTGATCATTTGTAACTGTGCCATTCATTGATGCTTGATTTAAAAGCATTGCTATATTTATTTGGCTTATATTAGCACCAGCTGCAACTGTAACATTAACAGGGCTTGGAGTAATCATGCCAGCTTTGTTTGCAGATAGTTGATAAGCACCTGGAGTAAGGCTTAGGGAATAATTACCATTACCATCAGTAAAAGTTGGTGTAATCGGTATCATATTTGAACCACTGATTCTAAAACCTGTAATTTGTGCTGACGCTACTCCTGTACCGCTTAATAGTGCTTTACCTCTAATCACACCAGGGTTTGCATTTAGGTTAAAGTTGACTCCTGAGTTTGTTTGCCCTATGCCAACTGAGATGTTTGGCATGCTTTCTGTAATAAAATCTTCTTTTTGTACAACAACATTATAAGTCCCTGCCGATACTGATAAAGAATAAGCACCAGAGTTATTAGATTGAGTTGTATAGCTTCCTGCAGTAATATTTGCATTTGCCACAGGGTTTCCAGAGCTTGAAATTGTTCCACTTATATAAGATTGATTTGGATATAATATGAAGTCATTAGCATGAACAGTCTCTCCAACTGTAACATTAACTAATCTGGTGTTTTGTGCTGTGTAGTTTGATTTATTTGCGGTAATTGTGTAATTACCTTGAGGTAAGTTTAAAGTGTAATTACCATATTCATTTGAAACAGTTGTAATCGGCGAGCCACTTTCTGGCGTTGCTGTTATTACACAATTATTTATTCCAACTGTTCCGTTTCCAGCATTTCCTGTAATGACGTTGGCACGTGGTGTCATAATAGCGTCCATCAATGTTGTATTTGTTGGTGATGTTGCTGATATTGTCACGTTGTAATCTGCTGGAGATGAATAACCTGTTTTCGTCCAGCTAATTTCCCAGTTCCCTGCTTCTAAACCATTAAATTGATACGATCCATTGCTATTAGTTGATTTAATGTAAGTTATAGATCCTTTTTTTGCTTTCACCGAGACAGTTGCCAATGCTGACCCTGAGGGAAGCTTTGCATACCCAGACAGATTTTTAGTGTTTTGATTCATTGTAATAGGCATCAATGTGTTTGTTTGTCCAGAGCTGACACTTGTTTGGATTGTACTTGCTGCAGTATAGCCTTCTTTTTGAGCAGAGATAGTCCACACACCAGGCGTAACAGCTATGCTAAAGCCCCCATTCGCAGCAGAGATAGTTCTCGTCTCTCCTGTGCTTTTTGTAGCTATAATTTGTACATTGTTTAATAGATCTCCAGCAGATACTACGCTGCCTACGATAAAAGACGGCGAGTAATCAAGTACAATATTTATAAATGTATCCCCATTTGAGTCAAAGCTTGTCGAGCCAGGCACATAAATATAATCATCTTGATGAACTGTTACAAGAGTATCTCGTGTTTCATATCCTGCTTTAAAAGCTGTAAATAAATATTGTCCAACAGGCAAGAGTTTGCGCTCATCACCGTTCGCATCAACTGTCAACGGCACATTATCCATAGTACCTTCTACAGCATCGACAATAACACTGGCAAAGCCAAGCCCAACTCCTTGTCTATTTTTCACAGTGATATTTGCTGTTCCTGTGGGTATCGAATAATTAAAATGCCTTACATTACTTGAGGCAGATATATTATTTTCATTTGTAGCAATTACTTTCCAAGCATAAGTAGATTGAATAAGCACATTTTCTGCTGTAAAATCAACAATATTATTAGTTGTTATTTGATTCCATATTGGATATAAAACTTGGCTACCAGCTTCGATTCGCTTTTCATATAAAAAGATATGATATGTTACGGCAGAGGGGATTGCATCCCATTGGAAAGTAATAGTCTTATTATTTATAAACTCTTGGTTTGCATTTGGTTGACTCAAAACAGGTGCTTCAATAGTTGGGCTCGAATAGTAGAAACTGCTTGGATTGCCTGTTACATTTGACGAGTATAGAGGAGAATTACCAAAGTTACTCATAACTACCCAATTGTATTCTTTACCATTTATTAGAGGGGGAGGACTTATATGATTAAAATTGTCAGATGGGTCAGGGCTTCCATAAGTGATAGATGTGTTTGGTGTAATAGCTTGCCAGATTAAGTTCAAACCATTTACTATTAGCTTATCGTCTTCATCATAAGATAGAGTAAATGGTTGATCTGATAACACAATATAATAATAAGGAACACCTGAAATAGGCTGCCAAGAAAAGCTTGGTGTAGGGTTATTCGTAACAGTGCTACCATTTAGAGGTTGAGATGTGGCAACGCCAGATGCAGATTCAATTATCAGCTGAAATTCCATTGATTTATCGTTTGAGTCTGGGTCTTTTATTACACAATAATACATACCCACACCAATACCCAACTGTTGGGCAGATGTACTTATAGTGCGGCTATTAGCGTTTATACTGCTACTAATATTAGCGACAGTATAAGGACCTCCAGGATTTTGAGAATAATGAAGCCTTGCATTGATACTTGCAGGTTCCCAAGTTATCTTAAAAATTCTATTTGGCTTGTACATATCCATTGGTATTGCTGTTAGTACAATATTATTATTGATATTCATTGGATGATTTAATATGTCTATATTGTATTGTCCTGCAATATTTAAAGTATTTGGACTGGCAAACAACGAAGTAGATATTATAAGAATTAGTATTGTGAATAAGAGTTGGTTTTTCATAGCTTACTCCTTAAAATTTCCATGTCAAACTTGTGCGCAAGAAAGGGTTTGGCAAGGCAACTATATTAATATCCATCAGTGTGTTTTTAGTTATATAAAAGCCTGTACCTAATGCAATTGACGGAATGATGATATTTTTAGCTGGCTCGACAAAGTTTCCATCTTTATCTTTTAAACCATCAGCAATCTGATCGAAGATAAATAATTGTGTGCTAAAAGCAAAATTCTTCCATCCTGCTGCAATTTTTATATTTTGTTTGGGTTTTAAGCCAACTTTATAACGTAAAGATGTAGTATCGGCATATGCTTCAAATGTATTTTCTTCTATGTTTTTCTTTTGCCCATCTCTATATCTTTCACATTTATAATCTAAAGAAAGCTCTCCAAAAGGTATTTCAAATGAAAAAATAAATTTAAAATCATTCTTTATATATGTGGTGGCTAATGCTAAGTTACCTGGTATTTGTATTTTGATGTCATCACTTACATAGACAGTACGGTTTGTGTATGCTAATTGAGAAGGTTTTAATAGCTCAACGTCAAACATTTCTTCATCATCTTCGTTACCAGGTATGCCATCAACTCCATCTTTTTCATAGTTGATTTTTAAAGCACCTAAAGTATGCTGCACTATCTGAAGGCTTCCGTCAAGTTTTGCACTTTTGGGTGTATTTAAAACGAGATCAAGGTATAATCCTGGATTTACTTGCCAGGATAGTGCGTAATTGGTGCCGATTATGTCTTTATTAAAATCAATTCTTATGCTATTATTCATAGTGTTACGATAGACAACATTAGGGTCATCAAAAGTTACACTTATGTCTGTATCACCTCCATACTGTCTGATAAAACCACCAATTTTTGCATCAAGACCTGCCTCAATATCAATGCGGTTTAAATTTAACCCTGCACCAATTGATACATTTTCTCCAACTTGCTTACCCCATGAAAAATTTGCAGTTTGCATATTAATCATACTGTTTGCAAGTAATTCGACACTCAAAGGCAATACCGTTTTTTCTGTATATTCTGATTCTTGTCCAACATCTTTTAGAACAGAATCTTCTACCACAAACTCAATACTATTACCTAAAAAGCTCAAATCAAGGTAAAAAGGTCTGTACCACGTAAAACCAACACTACCAATAGGCAAACCTACTTTTGTTACCGAGATATTGTTTAGCAACCCACTTTGCCCTGCATTTAGCTCAAAATCAGGGTATTTTTTGCTTATATTAGGGGATTCAGTATCTTTAATTGCTTCATCAACTGCCTCATTAACTGGATCCTCAACAAAGTTGGATAAGTCAAAGCTAAATCCTGGTGCCAAGTCTAAACTCAACATTGATTCTTTCAAAAAGCCTATTGCTGCAGGGTTTAAGATATTTAACGATGGGTCAATTACAATAGATGACACAGAATTGCCAAAGTTTCTACTTCTTGCAGTTAAACCAGACAGATAAGAGTTGTAGAAAGACAGATTCAATTGGTGATTACCACCGTCAAACTTTGTGATTTGGTTTTCAGCAAATAAGTAGAATATGCTAATTATGATGCTCAACATACTAATAGCTTTTTTCATCATAACCTCCCTTTAATATAAAGAAGAATAAAAAAAATAAAAGATTATGTCAACATATTTTTTAATTATTATGAGTATTATAAGATTCTTATCGGATCATGATAATTTTTATCGATATAATAAGTATCTATCTATATTATTTATGCGTCAAAAAGTAGGAGCGTCCGATAAAATGTGCCTGATTTTTACAAAAACAAGATAACACTAAATCGATTATATCTCGTTAATAAAAGGAGATTTTCATGGATTTAACTCAATATCAGTATGAAAAAAA
>JAJBBH010000096.1 GCA_020532185.1 Candidatus Cloacimonadota bacterium
GAATTGGATCTGATCAAAGACAAGAGAATAAGATTTGATCATACACATTTTTACCAAATCATGACAAATATTATTCAAAATGCTATTGAATCATCAGATGAGATGGGGAGAATATGGGTATCATTAAAGCAAAGCCATTCATTTCTTGTATTATCTATTCGTGATGAAGGCAAGGGTATTGCACATAAAGACTTGAGCAGAATCTTTGAGCCTTATTTTACAAAAAAGACCAAAGGTACAGGCTTAGGCTTGGCATTGGTAAAGCGTCTATGTGATGCAAATCATACAGGAATAAGAGTGAAAAGCCAAATCGGTCGGGGTACAGAATTTGAAATAATATTGGAGGAAGCAATTGAAAATATTGATCATTGATGATGAAAAAAACATTTGTATCAGCCTCAAAAACATTTTTGAAGATGAGGGTTTTCAATGTGAGTATGCTGTTACAATTGAAGAAGGGAAAAAGCTTGTTGAAAGCTATTATCCAGATTTGATTTTATTGGATGTGCAGCTGAAAGATGGCAATGGCTTAGATTTGTTAAAAGAAATCAAAGAGAATAATAAAGATACGCTTGTGATTATGATATCAGGACATAGCGGTATCAAAGAAGCAGTGCAAGCAATGAGATCGGGAGCATATGACTTTATCGAAAAGCCGTTGAACCTTGCACGTATCAAGCTTACAGTTCAAAATGCATTGAACTTTTCAACATTACAGGCAGAATATCAAGCACTCAAAGAATCATATAATGAGCAATATAAGATCATCGGTGAAAGCCAAGCAATAAAAGAGGCTTTACAGCTGGCAAAAAAAGTAGCAAAGACAAATTCTCGTGTATTGATCAGGGGTGAAAGCGGCTCTGGTAAAGAGCTATTAGCTTATGCAATCCACTCTCAGTCTGCTCGAGCAAATGCCCCATTTATCAAGTTTAACTCGGCAGCCATTCCAAATGAACTTGTTGAAAGTGAGCTTTTTGGCTTTGAAAAAGGTGCTTTTACAGGTGCAGGCAAAACCAAAAAAGGCAAGCTTGAAATGGCAGATAAAGGCACATTATTTTTGGATGAAATTGGAGATATGAATCTATCCGCACAAGCAAAGATACTACGTGTTTTGCAAGAAGGAGAATTTGAGCGTGTAGGCTCGAATGATGTAATCAAAATCGATGTCCGGATAATTGCCGCAACTCATAAAGATCTTGAAGAAATGATTGAACTCAAACAATTTAGAGAAGACTTGTTTTATCGACTTAATGTGGTGCCTATTATTTCACCAGCTTTGCGAGATAGAATAGGAGATATTCCTCTTTTGGTTGATTATTTCTGCAAAAAGTTTGCTGTTGAGCTAAACTTGCCTTTGAAAAAGTTTAGTAATGAAGCATTAAAGCAATTATCTGTGCATCAATTTAAGGGCAATATTCGCGAGCTTAGAAATCTAATCGAACGACTATATATCTTATGTGACGATGATATAATTAGTGAACATGACTTGCCAGTATTAAACCATGATCCATCGCAAGATAGTGCATCTTTTTGGGATACAACAGCTTTATTCCAACAAAAAAAAGAAGAATTTGAATTTAGATATTTTAACAGGCAATTCGAAATTCATGGATATAATGTTAGCAAGACAGCACATGCTTTAGGCTTGCAGCAGAGTAATTTATCTCGCAAATTAAAAGAGTTAAATATAACAATAAAGGAGAAATAAACATGAGAACAAAATGGTATTTACTTGGTTGTGGTACATCTATTGTACTGCTATTATTATTAATTATTTTTGGCATCTCAGGCTTAGTCAAGGCAAGCACATCTGTTGTACCAAAAGTTCAAATGAACTCAGCACTTGTAATAAGCTTGGATAAATATGTGCCAGAATATTCAGATTTAACAGACGCACATTTCAACCTAATCCCATTGTCTGCAAGTGATATTATTGAAAAGATAAACACTGCAGCAAAAGACCCCAAGATTAAATGTATCATTCTTAAACCTAATAATTTTATGTCAGGCTATGCATCTTTAAACGAGATTATGATTGCTTTGGAAGAATTCAAAGAGTCAGGTAAAAAAATCTATGCATATCTTAATTTTTCAGGGCAAAAAGACTTTGTTATCAGTACTGTTGCTGATGAGGTTTACCTAAATCCTTCAGCATCAGCAGGCATATTTGTATCTGGCATAGGCTCAAATATGATTTTTTACAAAGACTTATTTGATAAGATCGGTGTTGAATACAAGGTTATAAGAGCAGGTAAATTCAAGTCAGCTGGCGAGACTTTTACCAGAAGCGGTATGTCAAAGGAATTCAGAGCAAACTTGATGGAGTTATATGGCAGTATTTATAACCAACTTTGCACTGATTTGGCACGAAATAAAGATGTTGAACCAGATTTTGTACGCTCAATTTTTGAAAAGAGAAAGAACCTTTTTATAGCTCAAGATGAAGCATTAAACCTTAAAATGGTCGATGACTTAATTCAAGAAAGTGAGTTTTACAAAAAAATAGGAATTGATGAAAAGCATACAATTTCTATCGTAAAATATTCTGCTGTACATGAAAAACCTGCTGCACAAAAAATAGCAATTGTGTATGCAATGGGAGAAATTAACTCAGTCAGTGCTTCCTTTGCTAATATGAGTATTAGTGAAAAAAAAATGAAGGCTGTGCTTGATAAAGTAAAAGACGATAAGTCGATTAAAGCTGTTGTTCTAAGAGTAAATAGCCCTGGTGGATCTGCTTTGGAATCAGATAAGATCAATTATCATATTGAAGAGCTGAAAAAAGTAAAGCCAGTTGTCGTATCAATGGGCGATATGGCTGCATCTGGAGGCTATTATATCTCAGCAAATGCAAACTATATCTATGCAGATCCATATACTATCACAGGCTCAATTGGCGTCATTTCGATGCTGCCCGATTTTAGTAAACTGGGAGGGAAAATAGGTCTTAAATCTGAAAGTGCAGGATATGGCAAATATATATCGATTTTGGATATGTGGAACCCGCTAAATAATGACTTGTTAGACTCATTCCAAGACATGACAGACAGAACATACTATGAGTTTTTATCAGTTGTTGCACGTGGTAGAAATATCGATGTGGACAAAGTTGATGATATTGCTCAAGGTAAAGTATGGAGTGCACCTGATGCAAAAAGAATAGGTTTAATTGATGAAGTAGGTACCATTAAGGATGCTGTGGCTAAGGCTGCAGAATTGGTTAATTTGACAGAATATTCAGTCGCAAAATATCCTGAAAAACGAAATTTAGTGAATGTTGTGCTTGAAGAAAAGTTTGATATACAAACAACTGTTAAATATCTAACAGGTAAATACTCTATCGAGTTTATACCCAATCAAATACAAGAAATGGCAGAGCAGAATTTGCTTGATCCTGTACAGATGATATTACCCTTTACAATTGATAATTAATGTTTTTGGGCAGGGAAACCTGCCCTTTTTTTATGTAAACTTTAGTTGGTAATCTATAAGCATGAAAATAGAATCTTTTTTGGAAACCTGCTCATATTTTAAGTGCTCTGGGAAATTGATTATCTGCTGTAAAAATCCAGTCTTATTTGTTTGGTTTAAACTCAACCATTTCGTCTTTGTCTAAATACAGTTTAAAAGTAATATTCTTATTATTTTCAAAGATATTAAGATCTTCTTCAATCTTTTCAATTGCGTGCAAAATCTTTGACATATTGCTGTCAAAGTCTTCATAAGAGTTTTGCTGTTGAAAAACCTTTTTTAAAGAACGCCAAGATTTCTTAATCGTTTGCACAGGAATATTCATTTCATCTTTCGTTCTTGCAGCATCCTTAAGGGCTGTTTTATATTTTTCCAATTCAATGTTTTTTTGTATTTCATTTTTTGTACTTTCCAGTTCGAAGCTCATCTTTAGCTCTTCAATTTCTTGCTGAGATTCTTGTTTTTCAAGATTATCATTGCACTCAAATTTTAGCTTAGCATATTTTAGTGCCAAATCATAGTTTGCTTTTTCTGCATTGATAGATTCAAGCATTCCATAAGCTTTTGCTAAATTATTATTGTCATCTTCATTGCTTTTAGCTATTGCTTTTTGTATTATTGCGATGGCTACTTTGTAGTTTTTTGTTAGAATAAAATATTTTGCATAGTCTAAACAAACGTCAACAAAGAATTGTTGCAGCTTATATTTTTTTCTTATAGAGAGAGCATTTAGTAGATATTCTTTTGCCTTTTGGTAATTTATCATCTCAAGATATAAGGTTCCCAAACTTGCAATTGTTACGGATTGGCTAAATAAACTTCCTCTTTTTTCTTTTAACTTAAGTGCTTGCAAAAATCTTTCTTCTGCTTTTTCAAGTTGGGACAAACCTTGATATAATACAGCTTTATGATGATACACTTCGGCAATTAAATCGTTATAGGAATACTTTTCTGCAATCTCAATAGCATTTTTAAATACATCAAGGGATAAATCAAGCTTTTTCAGATAATAATAATTAATTCCAATACCAATTTGAGCTACAACGTATGCTGGCATGTTAGCAATTTCTTTAGCAATCTGGCTCATCAATACATAATATTCTAAGCTTTTACTGTGGTTTTTAAATTTCTTCTCTATTTCAGAAAGCCATGAGTATGAGGTCATCAAACTAAAACTATCATCTTTCACCAGAGGATTTTCAATTATCAAAATTAACTTTTTGTATGCTTCAAGATATTCACCCTTTTTAAACAATAGAATTGCATAGTTAAGCTCTGCATGTATATGTAACATACTGCCTTCTATATCTTTGGTAAGTTCTAAGCATTGCTGATAATAAAACTCAGCTTGTTCTTGGTGTAAAAAATATCTATGTGCATTGGCAAAAGCGAGATACATCTGTGCTTTTAATTCTCTATCGTCGATGATATCGGCAATGATTTCTGACTTTGCTTTTTGCTTTTCAAGCTCTGATTCATCGCAAATCTGGAGTAAAATCAGGTTTAATTTCAAGTGGAGAGCTTGTATTCGTCATCATTAATTGCGTCCAAACAACTTGCTATTCTGAGCTTATAATGCTCTTCATCATTTCTTATCTGGCAAATATCTAACTTAAAAAGAGAGTCAATTTCTTTGTAAATGTTATCCATTTTATCACCTTACATATTACTTCTAAAGCTTGTTAGAGTGTTACGAATTTTATCTACCATCTTCTGAATAGTCTCAATTTCTACTTTTGCAGCTTTGATATCTTTATTAGCTAATTTGCAATTAATTAAATCAATACTCGCTTGCAAAACCATCAGGGGTTGATTTATTCGATGATTTGCGGTTATTGCCATTGCTATGCTGCCTTTAAAAGCCTCTTCTTGTTCTTTCAACTTTGCATTTCTATTTATATTATGCAATTCAAACTTCTTTTGCATAATAATCAGACTCTTACGTTTTTTATCTTTATTCAGCTTATTACTCTCTTCGCAAAATAAGCTATAGTATTCATAAGCCTTTTGATGTTTTTTTTGTTTTTCATAATACTTAAAATATACTTTATAAATAATAGATAGCTGGGCAGAATCATTAAACTCTGCTGCATAATGCATTGCCTTATCACATGCTTGCAAAGACTTTTCATCTTCATTATTCAACAAGTGTGCATCTGCAAGTGAAACATAATTATCCACAATTTGATGTCTATCGCCACCTTTTAGTCTCAAATCTAAAGCTTTATATAAGTAGTCCAAGCCTAATTCAAGCTGATTCTTCTTAATATAAGAATCTCCAATACTGTGATAAACCATTGATATTTTTTCTGTTGAAGAAATAGATTTACTCTGCTCAAGCGAGTTAAAATAGTTTTCCAGAGCACTATCAAATTCATTTTTCCGATAATGTATGGTTCCGATATTTTGATATATATCAGAAAGAACAAATTTATAATCATATTTCTTTGCTATTTCTTTGGCTTCAGTTAAATACTCTAATGCTCTTGAGGGCTTTGTATTCATGTAGGAAACAGCAATTATATTGAGATTTACAGCATAATTAAAGAAGTTTTTTAGTTCGTAATATATATTATTCGATTCAATCAGGTGTTCAGCTGCTTTATCATAATTCAATTGAACATCTTCCAAGATGCCAAGCCATGAAAGTGTGCTTGCTTTTGCCTCTTTAAGATCGGTATTCCTTGCAAATTCCAAAGCTTCATTCAAATATTTGGCTGCAGATACATAATCAACCTTTCTAAGGTATGCAACGCCAGCGTTTTTTATTGAATTACAAATATTGTGGTACTTCTCAGTTGCTTTGAAAAACTCAGCTGATTTTAAAAAGTATTCAATAGCCTTATCAAAATAGGTATAATAAAAATTAATTACTCCCAACTGATTATTTACAAGTCCCATTAAATATGGAGATCCACTTTCATTGGCAATTGAAACAGCTTGTCCCACCTCAGCAATAGCCAAATCATATTTGCCGTTAAAGGAAAGGTAACTGCTTTTCACAAGCATACATTCAATTAACAAATCAGTAAACTGGTAAGATAAACAAAGATCTTTGAGTTTGTCTACATGAGCAGCATCATCGCTACTCAAAGCAGTTTCCTTTTCTTTTATTCGCTTAATATCACTTGAGATACTCTTTCATAATTCATCTAAATCCTGTTCCAAATAAAGCCTCCATAACAGATAAGTGTTTTTATTAAGTTAAAAAGAGGTGTCTTTGCCAAAAGCACATTTCAAATTTCACACTTGACGAAAAGATAAAGCTTTGATTTGTTCTACTTATATAGAGCTCAATTCTTTTGCTTATGGAGACATTTTTACCATATTTAGTTTTTTGTACCAATATATACCTTAAGAAGTTCTTTCAATTTCCTTGCATCTATCGGTTTATTGAGAAAATTGTCAATACCTACTCTTTTAAATCGACTTTTATCTGCATCACTGGCAGTTAGAGCTATTATTGTTGAACGATAATTTTCTTTGTTTTGCTTTTCAATTTTCCTAATCTGTTTTGTTGCTTCCAAACCATCCATTTCAGGCATCAAGATATCCATAAAGATAATATCAAACCTATCTTTTTGGGCGGCTTCAACAGCTTGTAAACCATTTGATGCCTCAACAAATATTGCATTTGGTAAATACCTCAACAGAACTTGCTTGAGTAACAGATTATTCATTGCTGAATCATCAACCATCAAAATCTTATATGCATCCAGATAAATAATTGCATCTTTCTTTGTATGCATGATATGTAATTTATCAAGCTCGACATCGTCAAAGGGAATGTGTACAGTTTTTATATAAAAATAAAACGTGCTGCCTTTTCCATAAGAGCTTTCTACTGAAATTTTGCCTCCCATCAGCTCCACAAGTGTCTTTGAGATTGATAACCCCAGCCCTGTACCACCAAACCTCCTGCTCACAGAATCGTCTGCTTGTGTAAATGCTGTAAACAGCTTTTTCTGGTTTTCTTCGCTGATTCCAATACCTGTATCTGATGTATAAAAGTGATATATTATCTCTTTATCATTAAGTATTTCTGCTGTAATTTTAAGTTTTATTGTACCTTGCTCAGTAAATTTCTTGGCATTAGCTAATAAGTTCATCAAAATCTGATGTAGGCGCAATGGATCAAACTTTCCTATGACTGGCATGTCTTTTTGGATATCCACAACAAACTTTATGCCTTTTGTTTCAATCTGTGGTTTCATCATAAATATACAGTTATTAAGGATATCGAGCAAGTTTGCAGTAACCAGATCAATAGTAAATTTACCTGCTTCAATCTTTGAAAAATCAAGCATATCATTGATTAAATCGAGCATATTTTGTGCAGCAATTTCAATATTTCTCAAAAAACTCTTTTGTTTATTATTTAAATCTGTCATCTTCAATAAATCACTAAAACCGATAATGCTATTCATGGGAGTTCTCAATTCATGATTCATTACAGCAAAGAAATGAGACTTAGCCTTTAATGCTAATTTTGCAGTATCAAGAGCACTACTAATTTTTTCTTTTTGTTTGATTATTGTCTTATTACTTCGACAGTTTTTTATTATTGTATTTGCAATACCAGCCAGCTCTAAAGCTATATTGTAATACCGTGTAAGATACTCTTTCATATATATCTTTTCGACAAGCACAATAGCTCTTACCTCACTGTGTCCAATCCTCAAATAAAAGCTATCCGTCTCATAATCTATACTGCTTTTTGTAACAAATTCCATTATTTCTAAGGCTTTTTCTTTCGCCAACTTAGAGCTATTAGTCCCTAAAACATTTACTATCTCGTCATCTTTTATTTTTATCCAATAAACAAATTTGGGTGAAAATAAGATTTGCATCAAGTTGATAAGCTCTTCAATTGCATGATCTTCTTCAGTGTATCGACTAATATCGCTTAAAACATTCATCATCATCATCATATTTGAGCTGGTATGTTGTACTTCTACAATTGTTTTATCGTATGATAGTTTTGTGGACTGCAAGAGCTTTTGGCTGATTGTTTTTTCAATTATATTTTGGAAATGTGTTAAACCGACAGGCAACACTTCATATTCCAGTCCAACAGACTCAGCAAACTCTTGTAAATTACGCATAGCATTTTGGTCAACACCTGTATCTAATAACAAAATCTTTTTTGCTGATTCTTGAAAGAATTCCCTATGTGTCTGATCATCAAATCCCCATATTTTTTGTATTTCACGCCACTTTTTTAATCTACCTGGAGTAATCAAATAATAGTCTTTTGCCATATAATTCGATACAAGTTCTGAGTTTAATAGCAGCTCAAAGCATGATGTTTCTTTAATCCAAACTATAGTCTTTCCAGCAGACATTTCTTCGCACACCTCTTGTGGGTATTCGGCAAAAGCAATAGTAAGACTGTTGTCTGGGATATAGTTTAAAAGGTGTTTGTATATCTTTTCACCTGTGTTTTTATTCACACAAATTGGCTCATAAAACAATGGAGTCAGAGTAAAGTGTTGCAATTTATTTATTATCTCATTAACTTCATCTCTGCAATGAGAACAAGCAAGAAAGTATATTTTATCTGTCATTACACACCTCTTATTGGATAATAACCGTATTTTTCAACCGCATCAGATATATGCATAAGGGTCTCATGTTTCACTTGATAGGGAATTTCCCCATGATTATCTGATATTATTAATCCGCCCCCTTTAGCAGCCTTTTTGATAATAGTTTGTATATTATTATAAGCATCATCTTTCCCCCAATTACACATTTCAATGCCATTTAAATTGCCCAAAACAGTCATTTTGCCCCGATAAGTATCTTTCAATTCTCCAATATCTTCTTCACTTGAACAACCTATAACTAAAGCATCTGTTTTTTTTAAATCCTCTGCAATCCTTAAGCTTCTACCTGAAGCCAAATGAATTGCTATTGGTGCTTGCATTTTTTTAAATATTTGCTGTGTAATTGGAAAACCGTATTTTTTGTATATTGCTGGAGGCACTATTGACGGAGATGACACAGGATCAAAATAGCAAATAGCCGTTGCTCCTGCATCGAGCTGAGCCTGAAACCATTGCAAGCAAAACTCAATGTTTTTTTGTATAAGTATGTCAAACATATTTGGTGATTCATACAAGAGGTCAATATACTTTGCAAAGCCCATTTGCATAATTGGTAAGGAAAACGGAGATATGACCACACCGATTATTGGCACATCACCACCTTCTTTTTTTAATATCTCCGTTGTCTTTAACACTTTTTGTAAAGACGGAGAATCATGCAATTGTGGCACTCTCATCTTTATTATATCTTCAGGTGTGTTAATAAACGGTGTGCCAGCATTTACTGGTGTTCCATCCCTAAAAAATGATTTAACTCCAAATGCCTCCAATTCAATAGAAGCATAATAAAAAGTATAATAACAATCATTTCTATACTTTGTTCTCATTAATAATTGTCCCTCTGCTACTGACTCTGCTGAGGCAAAATATTCCTTTATTGATATGTTCTTCTCTTTTGCGGGATGCATTGTTGTAAACAAGAAAAGAGGAACCTTATCTGGTTCTTGATGATTCATTGTTGTCAACACTCTCTGCATCGAGCTCATAATCATTTTACACCATCTTTTATCTGCTGAATAAGAGTAACAGCATCTTGTGCACTATGTCCAACAGCATCAGCATTTACCTGTTTCCATAAGTTTTTGTCCAAACGAAATGGAGCACCACCAACAATGATCTTCACATCATTGTCTAATTCTGCTCGCAATTGCTTAATTTTAAAAGCAGAACTAAGCATCAAAACAGACACTAAAAGTATTTTTATATTATCTCTTTTTACCAAAGCGACAAGATCATTCAGTTGAGTGCCACCATAGTCTTTAACTGCTATTCCATTAATAGTTAAATAAGAATAAACCAATCTCTTACCAAGATAATGATGATCTTCCAATACAGCAATCGCAATATCAGTTTCTTTTGAACTAATAGTTTCATCAATAAACGAGCGAATAATCTCTTCACAAATTTTTCCACCCATATATACTTGAGACAGTGAAGCAGAGCCAATCTCCCAGCTTTGACCCAGCATATCCAATGCCTCTTGCATTATATTCTCAGCAAAATCCATAGGTCGATAAGTTTGGATAAAACTTTTAAATATTTGCCATGAAGTTGTTTTATCACTATTTAACAATGCATTATAAAATTCATTTCTTATGTTAACCATACAAATCCTCTTAAAGAAATCTTGGCTTTTTATAAAAAATCAATAGACCTTTTACAATTCATAAAAACTCTTCCGATAATCCGATATTTTAATCCTGTTTTTTATATTTACATACCATTGATTCATGTGTTTTTCTTGAAGTTCAAGACGAACTTTATTTATCTCAGAATCTTTAATCTTTAGCCATTCTTGCTCTGAGGCGGTATTTCGACTGCTTACATATGCGAGATACACACCTTTATCAACAATAACCAAATTAGTAAAATGACCCTCTTTAGTGCTGAAAATCTCATCAGAAAGCTCTTTTAATTCACCAATTCTCGTAAATTTTGTCGATTCTATAGCATCCTCAAAATCAACTATAGCAAGTGAGTCCCGCTCTGCCATAGCCAAATACTCATCCGCATTATAGCTATTTACAAAATGCTCGGCATATTCAACTTGTTTTTCAACATTTTTGACTCTCTGTGTGAGCTTTTTCACTAATTCTTTTTCGTCTTCATAAGCAACATAATGCTCGCCTTTGCTCTCTGAGACTTGCATTATTATCTTTTCACCATTCTTTGCATTTAAGATATCAGGCACACTACCAACGGGGTTTTCAAATGCAAATTTAAATACTTCTGGCACAGCACCAAGACCTGGTGTATATATATCATTTTCCCTGATTCCTTCAGTTTCAAAAGACTTGAGATTATATTTCTTGACTGCCTTATCAATCCCTTTCTTTTTCACATAATTATATACTTCATTGACAAACAGATCATTAGCTACAGCTGTTTCAGGGCTTGCTTGATAACGAATCAATACATGAGATGCTCGCACTTCTTCTATGCCTGTAGGTGTTGTTCTTTTATCAGTTATTTTAACAATATGCCAACCATAATTACTTAGAATAGGCTTAGATATTTCTCCCACAGGTGTTGCCCAACATGCATCTTCAAAGCTTTTAACCATTCGTCCTTTTCCAAAATAGCCCAAATCTCCGCCTTTGCTGACACTACCTGGATCTTGAGAAAACTGTCTCGCTATTTGTGCAAAGTCTTCACCTGCTAATAAGACTTTATAAAGCGAATCAGTTATAGCATCAGCTCTTAAAGTATCTTGCTTGCTTGGCAGGTTTGCCATTTTTATATATTTAAACTTACGATGTGGTGGACGCTTAAACATTTCTTGATTATTCTTATAAAAATCCTGCATCTCTTTTTCAGTAACATCTAATGCTGCATATTTTGGCTGATAAAACAAGATAATCTTGCCACTTGCTGTATTATTCTTCTTTTGCCATTCTTTGTATAGGCTATCAGGATTTACATCAATCTCAGATTTAATACTAACAAACAACTTCTCATACTTTAATTGGTCACGAATTAAGTTAAAAACCTCAGCTTGAAAACCAAGATTAGTCTCTAATACTAATTTATAATGTTCATTGTTAAATTTACCATCGCGTTGTAATTCTGTCATCTTTAAGATTTGAGGAGGCGGTGATTGCAAAGCTCGGTTAAATAGCTCATCATTAGTGGGCTCAATCATTCTTCTTTTTGCTTCTTCATCATAAATATAACGGGCTATTTCTTCTTCCCAAAGTTGATTATTCAACTCTTTTCTTTTTTGATCTGTCAATCTTATCCCTTGATTTTGCCAATAACTATAATAGTTTTGTAAAGCGATATCATAATCTTTGTGCATCAATGTTTTACTACCTATCTTACCTATTATCCCCATAGATTCGGGAGTCCTGGCACATGACACAACAAAAAAACTAATCAATGCTATGCTAAAAATTATCCTTTTCATCTACTTCCAATCCTTATTTAGTTTATAATCTTAACAATAATTATAAAAGTAATTGATCTTGTCAAGCAATAATTAGCTATTGGATGCTTATTTTAAAAAGATACCAATATTTAAAAAGTAAAGCGTAACAACTTGAGCAAAAATCTATTATTATGCTGTTATAGCACTATTTATATGATAATATTGTCATTAGATTCGATTATACGAACATGTTCAGATAGAGTTTCCTCGAAAGAGTAAAACTCATTAATTATATCGTTACGATTGATGCCAAACATCTTGAGTAAATCACTGATATTTACTGCACGTTGTTGTGCCAAGCATTCATGGTTGATTAAAACACGTAAGCGGTCTTCATCAGGCATCAACCAAAACGGGTAAAGATTACAGTAAAAGGGTCTAATTCTTTTCTCCAGCTTGCAACCAGCCTCAGTAAGAAAAACACAGTTATTATCAATAGTTTTAAGCTTATAACGAATGCCTTTATAGAATATTTTGTTAAATATGGGATGAATAGTTCGTGCCAGAGAGTCAACCAACAGTGAGTCGATATTATCTTTTTGCAAAAACTGGTCGATCTCTAATCCTGTTGCCTGGCTTATCTTATATGCTTCAGGCAAAGAAATGCCTATTTCAATGCTATTAGGTTCATCAAAAAATCGACAACAACCCTTTATATTCTCATGGCATTCCTTGCAAATATAAGACATTTATTTCCCCTTGTTAAAAAGAGATACCCAAAGGTATCTCAATAATTATTTGATAATGACTAATTTCTTGCTCTGAGTATAGTCATTGGTAGTCATTTTTATAAAGTAGATACCTGATTTAAGGCGTGACTTTATCTGATCACCAAGCTCAAGTTGAATATTTCGTGTATCATTCTTACGATTATATTGCTTAAATTCATAAAGCTTTTGCCCTTTAACATTATATAGCTCAAATTTGACTTGCTTTGTGTTGCTGGTTGAATACTTGATATTGAGTTCTGATTGATTAAAACTGATAGGGTTAGGATAAACAGCAACAAGCATATCATGGGCAAGAGGCTTAACTACATCATCAATTGGCAGATTTAAATCACAAAGTATCCAAAGATCGTCATCAGGAAAGTAGCTAATATTTTGTGCATAATCTTTTGCAACTATACGATAATAAACTGCACTAAAGCTGTTAAGATGATTGCTTTGAAGCTGACATGACCACAAATTCTCCTCGTATTCACTCATATCCAAAGTAAATATTTCATCTGATCCTTCTCGACGATATTCAAATATTACCTCTGCAACAGCGGTGTTGTCAGTTACTTGAGCAGTAATTGTATAGGGCAATTGATAGCCATTAATTACTGTAACTGGTTCATGCTCGATAATTGGAGGCTCTGTATCATCACGAGAAATCACAAAATAATGAGGATCATGCTCTCCCATTATTGGGTTATTTGCTCTTTTATTACTTGCATCCACACTATGGATATAATAAAAAATTGTGTCTCCAATGGCAGGATATGGAATCTCAGCAAAATAAAGATCACCATCAAAATGACTCATATTTACACTGTTAAAGTCGCCTTGATTTGCTCTGAAAAACACTTTGGTAGAATCTGCAATAATGTCTGCACCACCATAAGAAATAATATCCGCCTCAATTGTATAAAAGTCTTGAGTCTCCTGCTCATATGCAAGTGGCATATGGGCAATATGCAACATTCTGCGATCTGCAATCTCATGAGTACGACAGTGGAGAGCATCTGTAGATTCCCAAGGATTATAAGTATTATTCAATACCCCATAAACTTTATAGCCTGGCATTGCATCACGATATGCCTGCAATGCAGATTCATCATATGGGCTATTCATAATAGGCACAAAAACACGATCGTTTAATATCAAAGAGTTAGAATACGGCTGGTCATTTGGAGTATAAACACGATATACCCTGAAAGGTCTATTGTATGAACTCATCTGGTTTGCCCAATATGTTGCCATTTGCTCAAGTGCATTATAACGCGGATGAGTGGATGCTACCTCTCTGATAATTATTTTATCAGGTGCTAAAAACTTGCCCCAACAGTCAATATGGTCGATATATGTATTATTTGGATCTTGCACTACATGATAGTCTTCAATTCCTAAAAACTCAAGCATTTGTTGATTTACTACTGTTTGATTATTACTATTTTCAGTATAGGCAATATGCGATGCAGCTGCAATACCAATACCGTCACTCATATAATTCCCGCCAGTCTGAACTATAGACATTGTATAGCAGTTTAAAGTGTCATATACAGCATAAATTGGTATAAATGCATCGTCTAAAGGGCGGGGTCGATTGTATGTAAAATCTATCACTGAAAGCTCGTTATTCGCATCAAAAGAATACCATGGACCAAAATCACGAGTCCAATATGAGTTTGTTGGTGCAAAAATAAATTTACATTTATCCATATCAACCTGTGCACTTGTATATGCAGAAATAGCCTGATTCTTTACAGTTTCGTTGCTAACAATAGTCAAAACTTCAATCTCTTCAGCTAAAAGCTTGATAAAATTTACTGAAAAACCTAATGGATACCTAACCAATACGGCTGTTGCAGGCTCAAACTCGGCAACTGGTCTCACTGGACCTGCAGGGGCAATCGATCTTTCTCTTCCATCCACCCATTCAGGCATAAGATCAAGCTCTTCTTCGCTCAGGTAATGAGTTAGTGGCAATAGGCTTAAAGATTCCATATATTCAGCATAAAGAGCCTTTATACTAAGTATACTCATCAACAAATAAAACATAATAATGATTTTAAAAGATTTTTTCATCTATCCTCCAATTGTGTACAAAAAAAACATAAAACTACTATGTGTCAAGAAATATATTACATTCAGTATAAAATAGAAGCTTTTCTTATGATGCAGTAAAAAACCATTCTTTTGCAAACATGAATCAATGCAGATACCCTAAAAACATAACTGTGATCTATGAAAACCATCTCGCAATATTCAAAGCATCCCGTTACCATCCCGTTACAATCCCGTTACTTTCCTCTTAATCCTCCAAAATAGCAAGGGGTGTATATTGGGAATATATCAACTTGAAACAGAGAAAAATAAGAGCCAAAATGCATGATTTATCACAAGAATTTACACAAGATCAGCTCATTTTTATCCGTTTGCTCACTTCATTTTTTCTTTAAAATTTAATAAAACAAAGACCAATAATTGCATAAAAAAATATGAGATTAGTTCTATTTGATTAATTAATTAGTAAATAATGAAAAAAAGCAAATAATGCGTTGACAAAGTATGGTATTTATAATTTCTTGACTATAAGAATAATAAAAATATATTAGGAGGAAAAATGTCAAATACTAATGTGGATCTTCAGATTAATTATGATAGCTTGTTAAAACAGGGTTTTGCCGTAATTGATGTCAGATACAAGGAATATGATGTTACTAATGAACTTTTTAAGCTCATAATTGTTAAAGTAGAGAGCGATCGAGATGATTTTTATCCGTCAATGATTAAGCATTATGTAGGCAAAGAAATCAAAGATCGCAATATTTACGATTTATGGACAAATATTCTCAAGCATAAGATCATCATGAGCAAACAACTCAACCGCGATGTGTATATCAAAGTAGCAGCTATGGACTATTTAGAAAATTCGGACAACTAATGCAACATACATTACTGCTAATCAAACCAAATGCCTGCAAGCTTAATCTGATAGGCAGAATTATTGACATGGTTGAACGTAACAGCTTTGTAGTAAAAGACATTAAAATGTTTTGGATGTCAGATACAACTGCATACAAATTTTATGAAATACATAAAGAAAAGCCCTTTTTTCATAATTTACTCGATTTTATGACATCTGGGAATACTGTGGCTGTGATTTTGGAAAAAGAAAATGCAGTTGATGATCTACGTCTATTGGTTGGCAACACAGACCCCAGCCAAGCAAATCCTGGTACAATTCGCTATTTATACGGCGAGTCTACTACTATCAACGCTGTGCACGCTTCAGATAGTGCAGATAATGCTCTTCGAGAAATAGAAATAATTTTTAATACAAATAAGGAGAATTAATGAAAATACTTGTTTTAAACTGTGGCAGCTCATCAATTAAATTTCAACTTCTAAACATGACTGATGAAAGCATATTGGCAGAAGGCATTGTCGAAAAAATTGGTGAAACAGACTCGTTATACACATACAAAAGCATACCTTTTACCAAGAAAAAAAGCCAAACAAAAATTGAGGACCATGCAAAAGGGCTTCAAATGATTATAGATAATTTATTGGACAAAGAAAATGGAGTGATAAAAGATGCCTCAGAAATAAAAGCCGTTGGGCACAGACTTGTACACGGTGGAGAATATTTCTCGGGCAGTGTTGTAATCACCAAAGATGTTGAAGATGTATTAGAAAAATGCGTTGTTCTTGCTCCATTACACAATCCAGCAAATATAAAAGGAATTGAAGCAGTACATAAAAACCTGCCCAATACAACTCAATGCGGTTGCTTTGATACAGCATTTCACCAAACTATACCTCCAAAAGCATACCTATATCCCTTATCTTTAGAGCTTTATAATAAGTACAAGATCCGCAAATATGGCTTTCATGGCACCTCACACCAATATGTGAGCTTGAAAGCAGCAGAATTTGTAAATAGAGACATAGCCGACCTCAAAATCATTACCTGTCACATTGGTAACGGTGCATCTGTAACTGCTATCGATGGAGGCAAATCAATTGATACATCAATGGGCTTTACACCGCTTGAAGGCTTGATGATGGGCACAAGATGCGGCGATTTGGATCCCGCTATTCCAATTTATATGAATAAAACATTAGGCTTGTCGATCAATGAAATTGATAATATCCTGAATAAAAAAAGCGGTATGCTCGGTTTGTCTCAAATTTCAAATGATATGCGTGAAATAGAAGATGAAGTAGTAAACAAAAAAGACCCACGAGCAATCCAAGCTCTCAGCGTATATGCATATCGTATTAGAAAATATATAGGTGCTTATTATGCCTCGCTCAATGGTTGTGATTTGCTTGTCTTTACTGGCGGTGTAGGTGAAAAAATGCCTATTTTAAGAGAAATGGTACTTGAAAACTTAGATGCCTTAGGTATTGAATTAGACCCTGATAAAAATCAAATTTTTAATGACGAAATCGTCGATATGAGTGCAAAAAATTCTAAAGTAAAGATATTGAAAGTTCCTACAAATGAAGAATTGATGATTGCACTTGAAACAAAAAGACTCATTGGAGATAAAAACTAATTGTGAATAGAGGGAAAGATGATATTTCATAAACTTTTTGGTGCCTTATCAAGTGATGTCGCAATAGACTTGGGCACAGCAAATACTCTCGTTTTTAAGCACGATTCGGGCATAATAATCAATGAGCCTTCTGTGGTGGCTCTCTCGACAAGCGGAAAGAAAATTATATCAATTGGAAAAGCTGCCAAAGAAATGCTCGGCAAAAGCCCTGATGAAGTTAAAGTGGTTAAACCTATGAAAGATGGTGTTATTGCAGATTTTCATGTTACAGAGCTTATGCTTAGAGACTTGATTTTAAGAACTCAACGTAAAAAATGGTTGGTAAAACCACGTGTAATTGTATGTGTGCCTTCTGGAATTACTGAAGTTGAAAAACGTGCAGTTAGAGACAGTGCTTTGCATGCTGGTGCACGAGAAGTACACCTCGTATCAGAGCCGATAGCAGCAGCAGTTGGTGCAGACTTACCCATACACAAACCGTTCGGAAATATGGTGATGGATATTGGAGGAGGTACCTCTGAAATAGCTGTTATCTCGCTATCCCATATAGTTATTCATAACTCAATCAGAATCGGTGGAGATAAGATGGATAGCGATATAGTTAATTATCTGCGTAAGAAAAATGATCTAAGTATAGGCATTCAAACAGCAGAAAAAATTAAAAAGACGATAGGTTCAGCTTTTCCTTTAAAAGAAGAACTTGAAATGGAAGTAAGAGGGCTCGATGTTCGCTCCGTATATCCTGTTTCAATCAAGATAAGCTCACATGAAATCAGAGAAGCATTGTCTGAAACCGTTACCAGTCTTATAGACGCAATCAAAAAATTATTTGAAAAAACACCACCCGAGCTTGCAGCTGATATCGCAGAAAGAGGAATTATCTTAACAGGAGGAGGAGCTCAATTAAAAGGGCTTGACGATAGAATTCGCGAAGCTGTAGATTTACCTGTTCATGTAGTGCCCGACCCATTAACATGTGTTGTAAAAGGAGTCGGAAAGATACTCGAGGATATAGATCAATATCGTGATGTGTTGATCAGTAAAACAACAGATTAAAACAGACGTGCAAACCAAAAATAGCCTCTTATTCTCATTTCTTATTTTTGGCTTAGTCTTATTTATGGGGAGTGTTGATAGCCGAATTAAAAAGGCTAAATTCTTTTCGAAGACAATACTCTCTCCTTTTATTTTGAGCATAAATAATTTTAATTCTTATGCCAAGATTAAACAATATAACAATGAATTGCAAATACAGCTGGCAAATCAATTTATCGAAAATGCTCATTTAAAAACTTTATTACAAAAAAACCAACTATACAAGTTTGAATACGCAACCAAAGACACAGCCTTCGTCTTAGCTGATGTAATTGGTATTACTGGCAATCTATCTTCTTTCAATATTATTGTAAATAAAGGTCAAAAACATGGTGTTGAAAACAACGATCCAGTCCTATCTTCAAAAGGTATTGTGGGAAAAGTCGTGCAATCATACTATGACTTTTCTGTCATCATGCCAATGACAAGCCCTGATTTTAAATTAGCAATTTTGGATAAAAATACAAATATTCAAGGAATCCTGGAAACAAGTGTGTCAGAACAAACTTATATTTCTTTTATAAGTGTTGGCTCTGCTATCAGTATCGGAGATACTATCGTAACATCAAATCTCTCTCAACTTTTTCCGCCTGGATACCCAGTTGGAACAATATCAAGCATAGAAGAATCACAAGACGCAATGTATATCAAAGGACGTATTACCCCCAAAACAGCATTCAATAACTTAGAAAGTGTATTTATATTAAAACCCGAGAAAAAGGAAGATTATGAAGCAATTATTAAATCCAATTATTAAAATAAATAATGACGAATACGAACGAATACCTGTAAAGACAAGAATCTTAAAACAAGGTGATAATATTATCGACTTAATCAAAGAATATGCTCTATCCCAGATGCTTACTGGAGATATTTTGGTAATTAGCGAAAGCCCACTCGCTATCACACAAGGAAGAGCAATTGCAACAAAAGATATAAAAATCGGCTTATTAGCAAAGATACTATGGCGCTTTGTTGGCAAAGTAAATTATGGCATAGGGCTTCGTGCTCCAACCAGCATGCAATGTGCAATAGATGAATGCGGTAGCTCAAGAATATTGTTCGCCGCTTTTATCGGTGGTATTACAAAACTTTTTGGTAGAAAAGGAGACTTCTATCGCGTTGCAGGCATGCAAGCTGCACTTATTGATGCCGCATCAACCACACCTGTACCTCCATATATGGACTGCGTAATCAAAGGTCCCCTATATCCAGAAAAAGTGGCTCAAAGTATAAAAAACTCTCTTGGCTTTGAAGCAGCTATCATGGACATCAACGACATTGGTGGTAGCTGGGTCATTGGAAACAGCGATGGCGTGCAAATTAGCTTGCTTGAAAAGATTATGAAAGACAATCCTCAGGGGCAAGGTGACGAACTTACCCCATTTTGCATAGTAAGAAAACTCGAAAGGTAAAATGTGATTCAAAAATGAGACTTCTTAAATGCATTATTATCTCTTTTATTGCTATTTATTTGCAAGTACTCTTTTTGTCAAAAATTAATATTCTGGGTGCAAGGCTTTATCTACCTCTGGCGTTGGTAATTTATTTTGCTATCAAACTGACATATTCAAAATGCCTTACTATGACCTTTTTAATCAGCCTTTTATGGGATATACTATACCCCCAACTGCTCGGACTAAACATTATTATCAACGTACTTATTTGCCATCTTGTATTTATCTATCATTCAAGCATTAATAAAGACAAGATAATCTCTGTGTTTTTCTCAGTTTTACTTATCAATATCTTATATTTTGTCGGCTATTGGCTCTATTATACAATCGCATTTCTAAATCACCATATTTTAATTATTAGCAGCTTGGTAAGTATTATTCTTAACACTACATTGCACGTAATTATATTATGTTTGCTTGTATTATCAGAAAGATTAAGAGTCAGCTTCCGTGAATCAGAAATCTAAAACAGTTCTTTTATATCGCATTATACTGGGAGCAATCTTTGTTGTGCTTGCCTATGCCTTATTTTCCCTACAAATTGTTAAAGGCAGTCAATACAAAGAAATTGCCGAACGAAATTATGTGCGTATTAAAAGCTTAGAAGCTGCAAGAGGTGTGATTTATGACGAAAAGCTCAACCCAATAGCTGTAAATAACCCATCAATAAACCTATATTACAAGCCTTTTCTGATCAAAGATAAAGAAAAAATGGCTGACTTTGTCTCTGCTTACTTACCAATTAGTAAAGAAACTATTTTAAAAAGCATCTATGACAACAGATATTCAACATTCAATGAAGTGATTTTGTGTGAAAACATTGATTATGCTGTCATGGCTGCAATATCTGAAAACCTAAATTATTACCCAGAGCTTTTTTTTAAAGTTGAGACAATACGCTCATATATAATTAACAACCACTTTACAGGATATGTAGGCAGAATCAATGAAAAAGAATATAATACTTACAAAGATGACGGATACAAAATTAATAGCTTGATTGGCAAATCTGGAATTGAAAGATACTATGAAAGAATACTACGTGGTAATGCTGGATACGAAATCATACAAGTAGACGCATATGGACGTAACTTAAAAATATTCAAAGACAATTTAAGTAAAAAACCAGAAAACGGCTTGCATATCGTCCTCAATATTAACTTAGATTTGCAAAAGTATGTCAACAGCTTATTTCCAGAAAAAACTGCAGGTGCAATAGTTGTCATAAACCCAAAAACAGGAGGCGTTTTAGCATACAGTAGCTTCCCTGAATACGACCAAAACTTGTTTACAGCACCAATTAGCAATGAACAATGGAGTTGCTTAATAGACGACCCGCAAAAACCTATGCTCGATAGAGTTATTAACGGCTCTTACCCACCTGGTTCAACTTTTAAAACTGTAACTGGTTCTTTTGGATTAGAAAAAGAATATGTAAATCCTCAAACTCTATTAGCCTCATGCATTGGAGGATTACAGATAGGCAATAGGTTTTTTAAATGCTGGACATCATATGGGCACGGAAGACTGAGCTTTATTGATGCGATAAAAGTTTCATGTGACGTATATTTCTACGATTTATCTAAGAATTTTAAATTAAATGAGTTTGCAGAATTTGTACGCAAAAATCATCTTATAGAAAGAACTGGTATTGACTTGCCATACGAGAAAAAAGGGTTCTTTCCAAACAACGAGTGGTATACAAAAAGATTAGGCAAAAACTTTGGCTCGCAAGGATTAAAAGCAAATCTCGCTATAGGACAAGGAGAAGTACTCACCACACCAATTCAGCTCTGTGCATATTATGCCGCAATAGCAAATGATGGAATATGGAAAAAACCCCACCTTTTAAAAAAGGCAATTGGAGATAGAACATTGCTCTATGAAGAACTCGAAGAAAACATTAATAAAACTTTACCCATATCAGAGAAAAACCTTAAACTAATACAAGAAGGACTGTGGCAAGCTGTAAATGGCAAAAACTCTACTGGAGGAGGGGCAAGAGTCAATGGCGTAAAAGTATATGGCAAAACTGGTTCTGCTGAAAATGCACACGGAGATGACACTCACGCATGGTTTGCTTGCTATGCTACATGGGACGAACCAGAGCTCGCTATAGTTGTCTTTTTGGAAAATGCAGGGCATGGCGGCAGTATGGCGGCACCAATCGCTGGTAAAATCATCAGTTATTATAATAAAAATGTGAGAGAACAATAAATGAAAAATATCTTTGGTAGAAACTTTGACTGGCATCTCTTTTCTATTTGGATTATACTTGCTGTCTTTGGAATTATCGCTATAACAACTGCATCGGCTGCCAAAATTGGTGACGAAATTCATCTGAAAAACTACTATTGGAAACAAATAATCTGGCTTATGATCAGCATCATTGCTTTTATTATTGTATTAAAAATACCTTTGCCTATACTTGATATGCTTATTTACCCATTATATTTAGCTACTATTATACTATTGATTATCGTTTTGTTTATGCCGCCTGTCAACAACTCACGTAGCTGGCTATTTTTGGGAGGTGTTAGGTTTCAACCATCTGAACTTGCAAAAATGATGATGATTCTTTTGGTCTCTAAACTCATTGCAAAAGATTATTTAAATGAATTAAAAATGCTCTACAAGGCTTTATCTGTCGTTATCATACCAGTCTTTCTGATCTTACTTGAGCCTGATTTTGGTACAACTATCATCTTCTGGGGAAGTCTCGCATTTATGCTCATCCAAGCGGGATTCCCTGCAAGTTATTTAGTAATTATTGTTAGCCCATTAATTGGACTAATTTTTTCTTTCAATTGGATACTTTTTGTTATTGCCTCGCTTATTCTTATTTATTACTATTATCGCGAGAGTTTAAGCTGGGTGCTTATAGCATTTTCGACCGTATTTAATACATTCATATTCATCCTAACACCTGTCTTTTGGAATACTCTTAAAGCCTATCAACAAAACAGAATTATTACTTTTTTTAACCCCATGCATGACCCGCTGGGAGCTGGTTACCAAGTAATACAAGCAAAAATTGCTATAGGCTCAGGGCAAGTCTTTGGTAAAGGATTTTTGCAAGGCAGTCAAAAAAATATGAACTTTTTGCCAGAACATCATACTGACTTTATTTTCTCTGTTATTGGCGAAGAATTCGGTTTTATTGGTACTTTTTTATTGATCGTGGTATTTTTTGTGTTCTTCAATAGAATCATTTACCTCATCAAAGTTGTCAGCAAAAAAGAATACAAAATAGCCATATCTGGCATCTTTGCCTATTTATTATTACAAACATTTATTAATATTGGAATGAATCTTGGAGTATTACCAACTACTGGTGTGCCTCTGCCATTTATTAGCTACGGAGGCTCAAATCTCTTAATCAACTCATTTGCAGTCGCAATAATACTAAAATACTCCGAATATAGAGACATATAACAGATTTACTGGAGGCTAAAAATCATGAAAAATCTATTCGTTGAAAAAATGAAAAAAGAAGGATTGAGCGATATAGTAATCAATACTTTTGTAAATTACTACAATAAACTAATTAATGGAGAAACTGGAAAACTGAGCAAAAATGATATAACAAAACCCGATGCTGACAAGATTATCGATTATAATCAGCTAAAATCATTAGAGCAAAATAATCTCGATAAACTGGCAATTATCAAGCTGAATGGCGGATTGGGCACCAGTATGGGGCTAAAAAAAGCAAAATCTCTACTACCTGTGAAAAATAATCTCAGCTTTTTGGATATTATAACAAAGCAGGTGCTGTTTTTAAGAGATAAAACAAAAAGTAAAATGCCTATCATATTTATGAATAGCTTTAATACTCAAAAAGATACTCTCGATGTTCTGGATAAATACCCTGAGATCAAAAATCAAGCTTGCCCATTGAGCTTTGTACAAAACAAATTTCCAAAGATTATAAAAAGAGATTTCTCGCCTCTGAATAATAAAGATGATTCTCTAAATTGGAATCCACCAGGACATGGAGACATATTTTCCTGCCTTGCCCAAGAAAACTTGATAGACACTCTTTTGGACAATAAAATCGAGTATATTTTTGTTTCAAACTCAGATAATTTAGGTGCTATTGCCGATACTAAAATATTGGATTATATGATAGAAAGCAAAACTCCTTTCCTTATGGAAGTATGCAAAAGAACAGAAATGGATAAAAAAGGCGGACACCTTGCCCAAACAAAGTCTGGTCGCCTAATCTTGAGAGAATCTGCACAATGCCCTGATAATGAAACAGATGAATTTCAAAATATTCAAATATATAATTACTTTAATACAAACAATCTCTGGATCGAACTCAAAGCCCTAAAAGAAATAATGGATAAACATGACAATATTATCGAACTACCTTTGATTGTTAATCCAAAAACTGTTGAAGGCATAGATGTGATACAATTAGAAACCGCTATGGGTGCAGCAATTAGTATTTTTGACAACGCAAAAGCGATTTTAGTCAATCGAGACCGTTTTACACCTGTCAAGAAAACACAAGATTTGGTGTTGATCTGGTCTGATATTTATGAATTAAAAGAAGATTTCACACTCAATAAGCTTAGTCAAATAGATCATATTCTTGATTTAGATTCCACCTATTATGGTGAGATTGACCAAACTCAAAAGCGCTTTGCAGAAGGCATTCCATCTCTCAAAGAATGCCCAAGTCTAACTATAAAAGGAGATATCAGTTTTGGCAAAAACACTATATTTAAAGGACAAATCAACCTGCAAGCATTCGAACCAACCAAGCTCGCTAATATTAAAATTGAAAATTAGTAAAAAAAGCTTGCATTAAAAATGATAAAAATATTTCTTGAATATATAGAGCTTTAAATAAAAAATAAATAAAGATAATATTTGGAGGCAAAATGAAAAAGAGTCTATTACTCGTCATATTAAGCATACTGATAATATTGCCAATACTCGCACAAGATAAGCTGGTTATTATTGGTGTTGATGCTGAAGACAGCGAAAGCAGGTATATAAAAACTATTCTCGAAAAAAGAGACATTGATGCAGCATTCAAA
Organism: Candidatus Cloacimonadota bacterium; assembly: GCA_020532185.1. GTDB lineage: Bacteria > Cloacimonadota > Cloacimonadia > Cloacimonadales > WRIO01 > JAGOCT01. Next base: position 25,383 of record JAJBBH010000096.1, read on the forward strand.
AATAACGAATTCTTGCAAATGGTACCTTTGAAAGAAAGTGCTAAAGCACTTAAAGATAGTGGTTATAAAGGTGCAATAAAAGAAATCGACATTGATACTGTAAAAGAAATTGCAAATGCTGTCAATGCAGAATTCGCTACTTGGATGTGGATTATGAAAGAAAGTCAAACTTCTTTTTATATTACTGGCAAAACATTAAGTCTGAGAACAGATGACATGATTAACTATAGCTTCACTGTTACAAAAAATAAAGATGTCAGAGCAAAAGCTATTGAAGATAACTTGGTCCAAAAAAATAGCGATTTTGCTAAAAGTGAAATTGGAAAAATGTTTAATATCGCTGAACAAAACTTTAATGCAAAGAAATACAAAGAAGCAGAAGAAAATTTCTTGAGACTAAAAAATATCGATAAAGACAACCCTGTTGTATATTACTATCTCGGCATGATTCGCTATCAAAACAATGATTTCCCTCAAGCTGTTACATATTTTGAACAATCACTCGAATTTGAACCTGATAATGAAAACTGCCTAAGATTTTTGAGTGAAACTTACAAAAAACAAGGAAACTTAGATAAGTCTATTGAAGTGCTTTCAATAGTCGCAAATACAAGCAATGATCCTATGCTCTGGCTCGCTATCGCACAAATGCATAGTGATAAAAACAATATTGAAGAAGCTAAAGAAGCTTTGGAAAATGGACTCAGAATAGAGCCTGATAATGAAAGAATTCATATGTTTTACGCTACTTTTGCTTATGACAACAAAGATTACGAAAAGGCAATACCACACCTTGAATTCGTTACAAATATATACCCAGACAGCGAAGAAATGGGAAGAAAGCTTGCTATTAGTTATCAAAGAACTGGCAGATTAGAAGAAGCAATAGAAAACTATAAAGCCCTGATAGCAAGAGATAATCAAAACACCAGAGCATACCTCAATCTCGGTGCCGCATATCGTGCTATTTCGTATGAAAGAGATGCAGATAAATACAATAGACTCGCATTGGAAACTTATCAAAAACTGGAAAAACTCATGCCAGAAAGCGGTAATGTTGATGTGAGTCTCGCTGACATTTATCTCAATATGAAAAATTATAATCAGTCTGAAAAATATGCAAATATCGCTATCTCCAAAGATAGTGGTATCTACGAAGCATACATGATTTTAGCTGATATCAATCAAAAAAGAGGCTTCCTCAAACAAGCTGAATTTGTGGACTTACAAAAGAAAACTGATAGTGGAGATCTTTATGGAAAACAACTCGATGACACTATTGCACAGAGAGACAAAATCAAAGCTGAAGCAAATAAATTCTTTGTCAAAGCTGATGAATTGTTTAAAGTTGCAAAAGAAAAAACTGATAATCCATCAACTATCTCTGACATCAATCATAGAATCCAAAACAATAAACAATATATCGATCTAACCAAAAAAGACTTCTTTAATTAATTTATACGACATGGGTA
>JAJBBH010000001.1 GCA_020532185.1 Candidatus Cloacimonadota bacterium
ACAGATTCTTAGGTGTTCAATATCATGATCAACCTTTTGAACTTGCAAACGCTGGAGAAAGTGGTAACTTTATTGCAGCTTTCGACTATAACAGTTCATGGAATTTAGATGAAATGAAAGCCATATCATTTGTTCAAGCATGGTCAGGTGATAAGATTATTTATCAAGCGTATTCTTCAGATTTTAGTGGTGAATTAGATATTCTAAGTAATTTCTCTACAAATGTTATTGATGGAGCAAGAGATTTAACTGTAAACTTTAAAGACTTCTCAATCTCAATGACCGAAATTACTTCATGGCAATGGGATTTTGATGGAGACGGAGAAATTGACTCAGAAGAACAAAACCCAACTTTTATTTATACAGAACCTGGTACTTACACTGTTAGCCTTACCGTGTCAAATGGAACAGATGAAGATACAAAAGTAATTGAAGATATGATTACTGTGTATGACAATGATAATGTTCAAGGCAGTGCAAATGGCGTTTGGTCTCCTGAATATGGAACATATAACGTTGTCGCTGATGTTGTAATTCCAAGTAATGCAAGCTTAACTATCTTACCTGGAACACAAATTTATTTTGCAGAAGGTACCAATTTTAAAGTACTTGGTAGCTTAGAAGCTGATGGCACAAAAGAAAACCCAATCGTCTTCAGCTCTGATGAGTCATGGGGCAGTATTACAATAACAAATAACGAATCAGAAGTTATTTTTAACAATTGCCTCTTCAGCAATTCCATAAGTACTGCTATGAAAATAAGCAATTCCAACCCTACTATCACATCATGCACATTCCAATATAATACAGGCGGAGCAATTCCTGGTGCTCTTAGCATAGAAGGAATGAGTAATGTGAATATTGCAAAGTCATTTTTCTCAAACAACTTCGCTGATAATAATGCAGGTGCTGTTTTAGTAAATAGCGGCGTGTTAAATATGAGTAATACTATTATAGCAAACAACACTGGACAAAATGCAGGTGCTATAATTTTGAATAATAGTGCTAATGCAACTTTAGTAAACTGTACTATTGCAAACAATGAAGCTACAGCCCCAAGTGGAACTCAAATCATGAATATAGGCTCTTTGATTAATGTCATGAACACTATTTTCTATGGCTCGACAGACTTGTTAAACCTTGGTGGATTTAGTACTGTTACATATTCAAATATGGCTAATACAAATGGTGGTGAAGGATGTATTAACGAAGATCCATTGTTTGTAAACCCAACAGAAAATATTGGCAATTTTGGCGAAACAGTTGCATCTGACTGGATACTCCAAGCAGACTCTCCTTGCGTTGATGCTGGTAATCAAGATACACAATACAACGACCTCGAAGACCCTGCTTCTCCTGGAAATGCTCTTTTCCCATCTTTAGGGACAATCAGAAATGATATGGGTGCCTATGGTGGACAAGCTCGCTTTGATGGCTCTGTTTCAAACGATGAAAATGTAATCATTAAACCAACTACTGCCTCAATTTCAGCTTATCCAAATCCATTTAATCCAAACGTGAATATTGAGTTTAATAGAAGCAAAAGCTCTCAAGAAAACATTCAAGTTGACGTTTATAATATCAGAGGTCAAAAAATAAATAACTTGTACAATCAAATCTCAAATGAAAAAACTCTGAAATTATTCTGGAATGGCGTGGATAAAAACGGTAAAGCAATGCCTTCTGGTATTTATTTTATCAAGGCTGCATCCGAAACTGAAGCAATTACTAAAAAAGTAATATTACTCAAATAATATTTACATAATATAAAAGACCTGCCAAATGGCAGGTCTTTTTTTTCTATAATTCTTGCATCAATAAAAGAGCATTAAATGGTAGGTGTCAATAAAAGTGAGACACGTTTCTTGGCCACTCCCTTATTGAATGTCAATTCTTTGTTAATTTATTCTTTCAATTTCGTGCTATTTAAAAATGAACCTTGATAAAAAACAATATTTTATTCATTTTTTTGTATTTAATTCTCTATACCATTCTCCTATGCATCCCCTTAGCATCCCCTTGCTTTCTTGGAGAAGCATAGGGTTTATAAGGGACATCTTAGCGGTTGCAATAGAGAGAAAAAAGCTAATAACTTGCTAAAAAGAGTGTCTGGTCGATCGCCAGACTGGTTCGCATTTACTCATGTATCAAGCATCGATCTCTTGATAGTGATACCACCAAAGTTCCTGAGATGCGATATATGGAATTCTGATTGTTAGCCCAGAAAAGAGTCATACCAAACAAATCAAAACTCAGTAGGTGAGATATTAAAAAGGTTTTAAAAAAAACAATGAATTCAATTAACTATATTAGTTAAAATATCATTTATTTATACAAAAAAACCAAAGTAATGTCTTTGGTTTTTTAAAATAGTATGATATGATGAATTTGTAATGAGACAAAATTGATGAGCGACAGCGTCCCGTCGCCCATCCGGTTCGGTTAGCCTAGCACCTCTCAATGTCTTTAGGCATTTGCCTAGACATTGCCACAGCAGATTTAGCCAAGATTTTAAGTTGCTTTTGATAAACTGTTTTGTATTGCATGGCTCACCTCATTTTAGCATTTATCCGAGTAAACGAATTGCTAATTGAGGTAATGAATTTGCCTGAGCCAGCATAGAAACAGCAGCTTGTGTAAGTATCATGTTACGAGTATATTCGGTCATTTCATTTGCGATGTCCACGTCTGATATACGTGATTCAGAAGCTTGAAGGTTTTCAGCCTGAATCTGCAAATTCGTGATTGTATTCTCCAAACGATTTTGGATTGCACCTAACGATGCGCGCACGTTTTCTTTACGAACAATAGCTGTATTTAGTTTTTCAAGTGCAAGCTGTGCAGAGTGTTGTGTAGAAACTGCAATAGTTATTTCACTACCTTTCGCAGTATCTGCTTCACGGAATAACGACTCGGTTCTGGCATCGGCAATTCTGATAAAATAATAGTCCTCTGCTCTTTTATTGCCTGCACCGAAGTGTATTTTAATACCTCCGATCACATTGCCTTTTTTGTCAGATATGCCAGTATTTTCTTGCCATCCAGAAGAGTTTGTCCATGTACCTTCATCACTTTTCCAAGTATTTGCTTCAGTCCATGTTCCGTTTTTACCTGATACAGAAATGTTTCCGTTAAGAAGTTTAACCCCATTAAAAGATGTAGAAGTTGCTATACGATCGATTTCTGCAGCCATTGCTGCGAACTCAGAGTGAATAATCATTCTTTGTTCGTTAGTATAAGTACCAGTTGCAGCTTGTTCCGCAAGTTCTTTCATACGGATTAGTTTTTCATCAATAACTGAAAGCGCACCTTCAGCGGTTTGGATCAATGAAATACCATCCTGAGCATTTCTAATACCTTGATTTAAAGCGGCTATTTCAGCACGCATACCCTCACGAATTGCCAACCCCGCAGCATCGTCTGCTGCTGAATTGATACGTAAACCAGTTGAAAGGCGCTGTACAGAAGTTGACAAGCTGCCAAAGGCACTGTTCAAGTTTCTTGTAGCATTTTGCGCGTTCATATTGTGGTTAATGATAAGTGACATTTTTCCTCCTTGATTGATTTGTTTTATTCCTTAATAAGAGTTTATCTTATCCACCGTAAATCTACTGTAGGTGTTTAGTTATAAGCTACCAAACCAATCTATTACAGAGGAGACCTCAATGAAGATACCGAATAATCTTAGCCAAGTAATCTAAGTGCCATTTGTGGCAGTGAGTTAGCTTGTGCTAACATAGAAACTGCAGCTTGAGTGAGTATCATGTTGCGAGTGTATTCTGTCATTTCGCTTGCAATATCAACATCAGAGATTCGAGACTCAGACGCTTGTAGGTTTTCAGCTTGAATCTGAAGATTTGTTATCGTATTTTCTAAACGGTTTTGCATTGCTCCGAGAGATGCTCGGATATTTTCTTTTCTGACAATAGCAGTTGTTATTTTTTCTAAAGCAACTTGTGCAGCGTGCTGAGTTGATACAGCAACTTTAGTTTTAGTGCCTCTTGCTGCATCTGCATCACGGAAAAGCGATTCTGTTCGGGCATCAGCGATACGTACGAAGTAGTAATCTTCTGCACGTTTGTTACCAGCTCCAAAGTGAACTTTTAGTCCGCCCTGTATATTGCCTTTATCATCGGCAGTACCGGCTACTTCTTTCCAGCCAGAAGAGTTTGTCCACATGCCTTCAGTTGCTGTCCATGTGTTTCCTTCAGACCATTTGCCATTTGAGCCAGATATAGAGACATTACCGTTTAAAAGTTTAATCCCATTAAATGAGGTTGATGAAGCTATACGATCAATTTCAGATGCCATAGCAGCAAACTCAGAGTGAATTATCATTCTTTGTTCATTGGTATAAGTACCAGTTGCTGCTTGTTCTGCAAGTTCTTTCATACGAATGAGTTTTTCATCGATAACAGAGAGCGCACCTTCTGCAGTTTGAATCATTGAAATTCCGTCCTGTGCATTACGGATACCCTGATTAAGAGCTGCAATTTCAGCACGCATACCCTCACGAATTGCCAACCCTGCTGCATCATCAGCAGCTGAGTTGATACGGAGACCTGTTGATAGTCTCTGTGTTGATGTTGCCAAACTACCATAAGCAGCTGTCAGATTACGAGCTGTGTTCATTGCTGGTAGGTTGTGATTAATGATAAGTGACATGTTTCCTCCTTGATTAGGTTTTTTTGTCTTCCATGTGGACTATACATCCGCAATATTTTTGGCTAAATACCCTCCTGTGCGAGGTAGTGACTAAACCATAATTAAGGGAAAATACTCAAGTCTATCAATTTCTATTATTAACCAAGTAATCTAAGTGCCATTTGAGGTAATGAGTTTGCTTGTGCAAGCATTGCAACAGCAGCTTGAGTTAAGATTTGATTACGTGTAAATTCAGTCATTTCATTTGCGATATCAACATCTGAAATACGAGATTCAGAAGCTTGCAAGTTTTCTGCTTGAATTTGTAAGTTAGTAATCGTATTCTCAAGTCTGTTTTGCATCGCACCAAGCGAAGCACGAATATTTTCTTTTCTGATAATCGCTGTCGAGATTTGTTCAAGTGCGACTTGTGCTGCATGTTGTGTAGATACGGCTACATTTGGTTTTTCAGTAGGTTCTGTACCGGTTCCTCTAAACAGAGATTCAGTTCTTGCATCTGCTATACGAACAAAGTAATAGTCTTCAGCACGTTTGTTGCCAGTGCCAAAGTGAACCTTTATTCCACCTATAACGTCGCCTTTATCATTTGCTTTACCTTGGACTTCTTGCCATCCTGATGAGTTGGTCCACATACCTTGGTCAGCTTTCCATGTGTTTGAAGCGGTCCAGGTACCATTCTGACCAGCTACAGATGCATTACCATTTAATAACTTGATACCGTTGAAGTCAGTAGCAGTTGCTATACGGTCGATCTCTGCAGCCATTGCTGCAAACTCAGAATGAATTATCATTCTTTGTTCATTGGTGTAAGTACCAGTTGCAGCTTGTTCTGCGAGCTCTTTCATACGAATGAGCTTTTCATCAATAACAGACAGCGCACCTTCTGCAGTTTGAATCATTGAAATACCGTCCTGTGCATTACGGATACCTTGATTCAATGCAGCTATTTCTGAACGCATTCCTTCGCGAATTGCCAGACCTGCAGCGTCATCTGCTGCTGAGTTTATTCTTAACCCAGTTGATAGTCTTTGAACTGATGTTGCAAGACTGCCATATGCAGATGTAAGATTTCTTGCAGTATTCATTGCTGGTAAATTGTGGTTAATTACGAGTGACATGTTTCCTCCTTGATTGGTATAAATTTTTCTTCCTTGATGAAGAAGTAGTTTGTGAATCTGCTGTGATTCATGGCTACGCCAGGCTACCGAACCAATCAAGATTTTTTTATATTAGCATTGCTAATAATTATATTATTATTTTTTCAACCCATTTTATTATTATCATAGCCTAATTATTTGTTTTTAGCCTAATAGTCTTAGAGCCATATGTGGTAGTGAGTTAGCTTGCGCAAGCATTGCTACAGCTGCCTGAGTTAAGATTTGATTTCTTGTGAATTCTGTCATTTCTTCTGCGATATCAACGTCTGATATACGAGATTCAGATGACGACAGGTTTTCAGATTGAATTTGTAAGTTGGTAATAGTGTTTTCTAAACGGTTCTGCATAGCACCTAATGAAGCACGAATATTTTCTTTTCTTGCAATAGCTGTATTAATTCTTTCTAATGCTTTTTGTGCTGCATGTTGTGTTGATATTGCCACATTATGGCTTGCTGGTCTTGTATTTGGCGTTCCTGCTTCTGCAAATAATGAGCTTGTTCTTGCATCGCCTACTCTAACAAAGTAGTAGTCTTCTGCACGATTATTTCCTGTTCCGAAGTGTATTTTCAAACCACCTATTATTGCTCCATTATCAGTAACTCTGCCATTGTTTTCCTGCCAGCCTGAACTGTTTGTCCATGTGCCTTCTTGACTTGCCCATGTTCTTTTTTCTGTCCAATATCCGTTGGTGCCTGATACTGAAGTATTACCATTTAATAGTTTAATTCCGTTAAAATCTGTTGCTTCAGCAATACGATCAATTTCAGCTGCCATTGCAACAAACTCTGAATGAATTATCATACGTTGCTCGTCGGTATAAGTACCGGTTGCTGCTTGCTCTGCCAGCTCTTTCATGCGAATAAGCTTTTCGTCAATAACCGAAAGTGCCCCTTCTGCTGTTTGAATCATTGATATTCCATCTTGTGCATTTCTTACGCCTTGATTTAATGCAGCGATTTCTGCACGCATACCTTCTCTAATTGCCAAACCAGCTGCGTCATCTGCTGCTGAGTTAATGCGAAGACCTGTTGATAGTCTCTGTGTTGATGTTCTTAATCTTCCATAAGAATCTGAAAGATTACGAGCTGTATTTGATGCCATGAGATTATGATTAATTACGAGTGACATTTTATCCTCCCTGATAATTTTATTTTTTACATCCTTGTAATTTTCGGTATTTAGTAGTTTTAATCTCAGGCTATGATACTTTTGTTGGGTTGAGATTTAGGGTCTCATCTTTTCATCACATCTATGCGTCTTTCAAAGAACTAATTATATATCGGTTATCTTTGCAATAACTTTAATGCTATTTGAGGTAAAATATTAGCTTGCCCTAAAATTGCTGTTGTTGTTTCGCTCAACATCTTGTAGCTGGTGTATTTAGTGATTTCATCAGCCATGTCTAAGTCAGTGATTTTACTATCGATTTCGCTAATTCTATAAACATGATCATCAAGATGATGAATAGATGATTCGAGTCTATTTTGGAAAATACCAGCATAAGTTTTGGCTTTATTTTTAGCAGCAATAGCCACATCTATTGCTTCGAGAGCATTTTGTGCAGCGTGTTGTGAAGATACAGAAATTTTATTGAATACTTCCTTGTCTGGTTGATATTCGCTTAATAAACCTGGCATTCTAAGATCTGACATCTTAAAAAAATAAAAGTCTTTGGATTCTTGACTGCTATCCCCAAAATGTATCTTCAATCCTTCCATACTTTCTTTATCAATATTTAATTCACGATTTACTGTTTGATACCATGAACCCATACGGTCTGAATTGTTTCTTGAAGATATTGAACCATCTAACAAATATGTGTCTTTAAATTTTGTAAAACTTGCTATACGATCAATTTCTATTGCAGCTGTTGTAAACTCAGAGTGTAAGATTAGCCTTTGTTCCTCTGTATAAGTGCCAGTAGAAGCTTGTTCTGCAATCTCTTTCATTCTGATTAGGTTTTCACCAATTTTATCTATTGCTGATTCTGCAGTTTGAGCCATAGAAACAGCTTCATTCAGGTTTACTAAACCTATATTATATACAGCAATTTTTCCTTGATATATATTATGGTTTGCATATTGTATTGGATTGTCTGCAGAACTGTTTAATTTTGTTCCACTTGACAATTTATTCACTGACTTTACTAAATTGTTAAAGTGTGAATCCAAATTATGGGCAACTCTTGTTGCAGTAGTATTAATATTAATATTGAGCGACATAATTCCTCCCTGATATCGCTAAAATGCCTAACTTCGACCGATCCCTGGTCTTTTAAGCAAGGTTTTGCTTTAAAGTGGCTTAACTACTTTGTTGTATCAATAAAGTGCGAATTGACTTTTGATTTTGAGTATTTTGAGATTGCTTGTGCATTGCTGTCTTGATTAGCAAGCTTTGCATTAATATTATCAATTGCACTTTGTAGTTTCACGCTATTTTCATCCTCGATCTTAACGATCATATCCATCACACTATGTATATCGGATATAATAGCATCCACTTTAATTTTATTTTCACTTCCGGAAGGAATTTGTTTTATATAATTAAAATCTATCTTTCTAATTAATTTATCTATTTCATCTAAAATGCTATTCTTTAGTGATATAACTCGTTCAAGAGAATCATCATCTTCGTTTAAAATAGAATCTCTTTCTTGTTCAACTAAATCTTGCATTTTTATATATTGAAGCTTTAGCTCTTCAACATTAATTAGTATTTCATCTTCTTCAATCTCTATTTCTTGACCTTTTGCTTTATTTGTACCAAAATTAAAGAGACTTGACTCAACATCAATTAGTTTATTCTTTGCAAGTATTACAGCATCGCTCTTTGCGTCATTCTTTTTATAATCTATATATATTCTCAATTCAATATTTCTTTTTAATAGCAATAGTCTTCCAAGCTCTATAAGCTCATTAGTATCAAGCTCTTTTATTGTGTTTTGCTCGTAATATACTTGTTCATTGTTTTCTTTTTTCTGTTTATGAGAATTAGCATAATAATCTCCAGACTCCTGATTGCCTTCTTTTTTAGGGCTAATTCTAAGAGATTGTGCTGCAGCAATCTTTATATAATCACTTTTATTAGTCATTATAATTGCCTAATCTGTAAGTTAATGCCAATTCCATATCAGTTACCTCCATATTGAAATCAATAATATTCACATATACTATCGATATTTTTACAAAAAAGTTTAATTCTAATTTACATACAGATAGCGCTTTATCTTTTGAGTTGGTGTTTTTTGAAATGGTTCACTAACGATTTTAAACTCCCTTATTTTGGAATGAGCGGGTAGTTGTTCATTTAATATTTCTTTATTTTTTTGAATTAATTCATTTATTTTCACTTCTTTAATCTGCTCTTTGTCAATTTCTTCAAAGTCGGGATATATTAAAGCCATCAAGCTATCATTCTTTTCTAAAACTAAAGATTCCATAACATATTTCAAGTTATTGATTTTTTGCTCCAGCTCTTCTGGATATATATTTTCACCTGATGAGCCAACTAATACATTTTTAGATCTACCTCTTATATAAACAAACATATCTTTGTCAATTACACCCAAATCTCCAGTCCTAAGCCACCCATCACCAACCAAAACCTCATCGCTGGCTTCTCGGTTTTTATAATACCCAAGCATTACTTGCTCACCTTTTACCATAATTTCACCTACTATATCATAAGGATTTGGAGAGTCAATTTTCAATTCTAAATACTCAACAACATGTCCCGATGAAAATAGTCGTGTTTTATGCCAATTTTCATAGGAAATCAAAGGACCACATTCTGTCATACCATATCCAACTGTAAAAGGAAAACCAATATCTCGCAGAAATGTTTCTACTTCAGCATTCATAGCAGCACCTCCAATTACAAGCTCATCAAGGTTGCCGCCAAATGCTTCTAAAAGAGTGTTTTTAATCTTATTATATACAAGCTTTCGGGTTATGGGTATCTTTAACAATAGTTTTACTGCAGGCTTTTGTAATTCTGGAGAAATCATTCTCTTATAAATCTTTTCAATTATCAATGGCACACTTAAGATTATATTAGGCTTATATTTTTTAAATGCATCAACCAGTACCTTTGGAGTCGGCATTTTATCTAAAAAGTGAATATGGTTGCCACAAGTCAAAGGGTAGAGAAAGTCAAAAGAACATGCATAAGCGTGAGATAAAGGTAAGAACGATACCATATTTGCACCTGTTTTAAAAAGCAATTTCCTACTTGCCACCAATACATTTGCCATTAAACTGTTATAATCAAGCATTACGCCTTTAGAAAAACCTGTGGTGCCTGATGTGTATAGTAAGGCTGCAAGCTGATTATTAGATATCTTTTTACTAAGAACAAACTCATCTTTGCTCAAGTTATTATTTTTTAAATTATTTAATCGATTGATGCAATCATCAAGATCAATATTTTTTTTGGATGACAATAAGCTAAAATCGTTTAAAAGAAGGAGATATTCAGTTTCTTTAAGTCTATCCATATCAATTTCATCAGCAAATTTATCTGCAGCGAAGACGAGTCTTGACTCAGAATGATTCATTATATGATGTAAATCATCGTAAGAAAAATTTGACATAATTGGCACAATCGTGGCACCATAAGTTACTGTGGATAAATAAACAACAGCCCAATTTAAACTATTTTTGCCAATGAGAGCTATTTTTTCACCTTTTTTTATCTTAAGTTTATCATATAGTTCGTGCATAGTCATAATTGCATAGGCTAAATCTTTGTAACTAATTGATTCTTTACCGCAGTTCGACAATGCTGGTAGCTCCCAAAAGCTCTTAATTTTTTCTTCAAAATATTCAACAAAGTTCTCTTTTATCATATCATTACCTCTCCTCAATTATGTTTTCTGTTGGGGTTGCAATCCATAGTATCAAGTAAATCACAATGCCAGATCCAAAAAATATTGCTACTAATATAAAAGCAATTCTTATAATACTAACATCAATTTTAGTCGCATTACTTATTGCCCTACATACACCTCCTATCATTCTGCCGTTATTTGGACGATAAAAAGATGATGTATAAGTTATATTAAATTCTCTTACTGGTAAGATAACCCAAAGTACTAAATAAATAAAAAAGCCAGCAAAACCACTTAAAGTACTGAGTAAAAAGACTATTCGGATAACAGAAGAATCTATGCGCAAACTTTCTGCCAATCCTGCACAAACACCAGCAATCATTTTATTATGAGCTGACCTATGTAGTTCCATAATCACCCCTCATTTCGATTTTTCATTCCAAGTTAAAAGTTTTTGCCAATTTATCTGACAGAGTATATATACTTACCGGCTTTACCATATAGTCAGTTATTCTGTATTTGTCGATGCTTTCATCACTAAGAAATTCTGAATAGCCTGTACATAAGATAATTGGAATACTTAATGAAATAGATCTTATTTCTTTTATTAAATCAATACCTGTCATCTTTGGCATGGATAAATCAGTAATTATCAAATCATATTTTTCAGGGTAATCAAGGTAGTCTGCAAGAGCTTTTTCGCTTTCTTCAAAACAATACACATCATAATTTAACTTGTTTAGCATTTGGTTAAATACTTTATTTATTGAAACTTCATCATCTACTACCATTACTACTTGCCTATTACCCATAGTGATTATCTTAGTCTCTGAATATTCAACTACTTGCTCAGAATAATTTGGGATATAGACATGAAAGGTTGTTCCAGAACCAATTTTTGATTCAACTTTTATAAAACCCTGCATTGAAGACACAATACCATGAACAACTGACAAACCTAAACCTGTACCTTCACCAATATTTTTTGTTGAAAAATATGGGTCAAACACACGGGGAATAAAATGTTCCGCAATTCCTATACCTGTGTCAGAAATGGATAAGTGTATATATTCTCCTGGTTTTAAATTGGAGTTTTCATCTGCAAACTTTGCTATGTACTCCTGTTGCAAAACCAATTCTAAACGACCACCTTCTGCTTGCATTGATTGAAAAGCATTAGTACATAGATTTAATACTATTTGGTGTATTTTTGTTGGTTCACCAAATACTTGATCATTTTTGCACAAATATTTGCTAATTATTTCTATATTTGCTGGAATACTGGCTCGTATCAAGTTTAGAGATTCCTTAATTAAAGGAATAATATTCAATGCTACAAACTGATAATCCCTCTGTCTGCTGAATGTAAGTAAGTTTGCAATCAATTCTTTAGCTCGTTGGGAAGATTTAAGTATATACTTTAAATTGTCATAAATTGGATGAATTTCGCTCAACTCGTAGATGCTTAATTCAGCAAAGCCCATAATAGATGTTAATATATTGTTAAAATCATGAGCTATTCCACCTGCCAATGTGCCTATTGCTTCTAATTTTTGTGCTTGTTTTAATTGTTTTTCTAAATCCACTTCATAACTTATATTGTTATAAACAATCATATAATGAAACCCTTGACTGCCCATCATAACTTTGTTTACAGCCATGTTATAGGTTTTAACTAAATCATTTTGAGGATATATCTCAATATTACCATACCAGTTTTCTTTATTAAGAATACATTTTATTATCTTTTTGATGAAAACACAATCAATATCATCTTTTAAGTTGAAAATATTGATTTTAGAATAATTAGTTTCCCCAATTTTACTTACTTCGCTAAATAGACTGTTACTATATAAGATATTACCATTTTCAGCTATCATAGTAATTCCAATTTTACTTGCTTCTAAACAAAGCAAAAGGACTTCAAAATGGTCTTGTTTATTAATGTTGTCAAATTCGAAAGAATTATCAATGCTAAAAATACTCAAAAGAAGTAAAGGCTCATTTTTTTCTTCATTTAATATTGAGATATATTGCAATTCATATTCTATTTTATCATCATATACATCACAAATAGATATTTTTGCTTGGGAAATACTTTCCTTTAAGGCAGTATCAAAGCTTTTCTTGATCTGATCGTTGTCTCCAATAATATCAAGCCAATAGTCATACTTTTGTTTTAATGGATAGTGTCTTTTTACAAAGTCTTCTGCAAGTTGATTCTTTTTCAGTATTTTACCATCCTTTTGCAATAAAAGCTGTGCTTGAGAACTGCAAAACTTATTATCATCAAAATATACTTTAAAATCCATATAAAAAATCATCCTTTAATTAATGAAAATACTGTACCAAAACACGATAAAAGGTCAAGTAATATTTTTGATTTGTTTACAAAATAATTGAATTTTGTATCTATACGGTCAATACTATGACTTTATTTGTCAGTTAAAACACTATATTTTACGTTGTTATAGTCATTAATCATATTTCAAATAGAATCTCTTTACTAATTATCTTTTCGAAAGTATCTGATGTTTTTTTATGTGATAAGAAATTTATATCATTTCTGTTATCGCAGTACACAGCAAAAAATGCCCACATTTGCTTGATGAATATATCTTTTATTAGATTATATCCAGCTCTCTTATTTGGTATGGAAATATATCTGGAGGATAGTCCACTTTTGTTAAGTATAAACCATTAGCTGGAGCTGTAAAAAAGTTTTTTTGCTCGTGTTTTTTGCTTGCAATCCACTGATTGATGATTTTTGGATTATGTTTTTTATGACTAATAATAACAAGTGCCCCAACAATTCTCCTCACCATATTATGAAGAAATCTATTTGCAGAGATTTTAATTGCATAACATTTATCTAAATCCTCAACTGATAGATTTTCAATAATACAAGAGTGATTTTTGACATCAGGATTTGGCTTGCAAAAGGAAGTAAAATCCTTTTCACCAAGAAAATACTTAGCCGCTTCATTCATAATATGAACATTGATTTGATATTTATAAAGATTTGCGTAATAAAGTCGTTGAAAAGGATTGATTTCCTTACTTATAAGATACATATAATGTCTTTTTGTAGCAGAATACCTTGCATGAAAATCATTGCTCACCTCCCAAGCATTTAAAACCTTTATACTATTGGGTATTTTGGTTGTAATTGCTAACTTTAATTGCTCCATATTCATATTTAGATTAAAATCAAAATGTGCAATTTGACAAAATGCATGTACGCCAGAATCAGTTCTACCAGACCCAGTGAGATTTACCTTTTCCTTGACGATCTTCTCAAGAGCTTGCTCAATAATCTCTTGAACTGTTGGTGATATATACTGCTTTTGCCATCCATAAAATACAGAACCGTCATAGGCTATTTGTAAGGCAACTCGTCGGTAATTCATAGTACTATAAAGATGCTATCAGAACATAAGCTGTTATTTGATAGGTTAATAAAAGGTTAGCCATCGAAAAAAAACTATCTTGAGGTTCAATATCTTTTCTAATTGCTTTATTGATAAGAACTTTTAAAGTTGATGCCTTTTCAGCTCCCGCATTTATAATATTCTCAAATATGTATATCATATTATTCCACTTAAAACCTTGCTCTTTGTGCTTCTTTATTTCTTTATTCCATAAATCACTAAACATGTATAATGAGTAATTTAATGCTAATAAGAAATATAGTGTTTGATTAAATATCGAATTATTACGAAAGTATCTTAAATCGTACATTATACAATTAATTGAGCTTGATTTAGTAAAAAACACAGATAGTTGCAAAAGATATCCAAGTTTTAGCAAAAAACCAACTTGAGTAAGAAAGTCAATATCAAAGATTGTTGAAAAAACTAAATATGATAATATAAAAAAACTGAGTTTTTTAAGTGTATCTAACCAACTTATTAATAGCTTCGAATCAATTAATAATATCAAGATATTCAATATTATTAATAAAAATATTATATCTGGCTTCAAAACAAAAGCATAGAATATTCCTAAAGAGATAAAGGTAAATTTATAAATAATATTCTGCTTTTTAAAAATACTTTCATTCATAAAAATGGTAAAGCTCATCTTCATTCTTTGTTGAGTCTTCTACAGCTTCCACAGGGGATTGACGCAAAGAATCAGGCACTGGTTCAATTATCTGAAAGAGTGTATCTGGTATAGAAATTATATTGTCTATAGATTGCAAACTATCAGGAAGTTGTACATCAACAGCAATACTATCTGCAAGTGAATCAACTAAGCTTTCCTCATATTTCAGGATATCTAAAACAGCAGGCAAAACATCGATAACAATAAATGACTTTCCATTATAAAACTTATTAATAAATGTTGAATAATCAGATTGAGGGGATTTTAACAACACTTTATTCAAATATGGTTTTGCACTTGTTGTGTCTTGTAGATCAATAAAATAAGTCAATGCCAAAGTAAAATTTGCTTTTATTGATAGAGGATTATCATCATCTTCTGCAATTTCTTCTAATTTGGATATAGCAGTTGCTGTGGAATCGGACAATAGATTCATTGCTTCTTCATAATTTCGCAAATTATCTTTCTCGTCTAATGTAAGAAAGTCAACTTCTTCTCCTGCTAAATAGCTTTGCAAAGCAATTGTGTATTTATTATCTGGGTAGTCATTGGTGAGGTAATTTGCCATCTCAAAAACTTTATTTTGGTCATCTTTGATATAATCGTATATAACGGCTTTAATAAAGTACATATAAGGAATATATTGTTCATCATATAGCCTTATATCATCAGTATATCTTTCAATTTTCTTTTTATTGCCTATATAGATAGATTGCCGAAAATGATGCTCAACAGAGTCATTTAGTGCACTCACCCAACTTAAAGAGTCTTGAAAAGCATTCCTATAATCAAACTTTAAGCTATCTGCAGTAATTTTTGCCCAATTCAAACTATCAGGTAAACTACTCTCATAAATTAATCTCAAAGAATCACGAATACTAATATTCCAAACTATGCTGTCTGAAAAAGCTTCATTAATGGCTATTACAAGTGAGTCTAACGGAGTATTAATGTGATCATTTAAAAAAGCTTCTCTTCTTAGTGCATTGTTCTTTTGTTCAATCACGTGTTCTTTTTGAGAAGGAATTTTTTGGTATATGGCAAGAGCAGAATCTGGATGATCTAATTCATATAAGAAATACTCAGCTAATTTCAATTGCTCGTTGATCAACTCTTCTAATGCAAGCTCTCTATCTGGGTCTTGCAATTGGATAATTTGACTTGCTATTGCACTTCTTACAACAGCCTTCTGGACAAGCGGTGACCCTGAGAACTCAGTTTTGACTCTGTTAAAATATCCAATAGCATCCTCATATAAATGTAGTTTGGAAAAGTGCATCTCCGCAATATAATATACTGATTCAGCAGAATATAATGTTCGTGGATTTTTTTTAATTATGTCTTCAAATGCCTTTTTTCCCTCTTCAAACTCCCCGCTATCAACCAAAATACGTGCATTTAGAATATGTAGCTTTGGGAGTTCATTCTCACGATACTCAGCCTTTAATGCCCTTTTTAGTGTCTTTTCAGCATCATCATATTTTTTTAGATAAAACTGATTAAGTGCAATATAATACTGTGTTGATAGCTTCATTTCTTTATCAGTTTTCTTTTTAAAAAGCTCTTGAAAAGTATTTAAAGACCCATTATAATCCTCATTATCAAAGAGTGTTTTGCCAAGTAAAAACAACGCACTAAAATACTCTTTTGAGCCAGAATACTTCTCTGTCAACATTCGTAAGTATACTTGTGCATCTATATGGTTTTTATTATCAATAAAATAGTCCGCAAGTATTACCAGTGCTTGAGGGTGGTGATCTTTAAATTCTGTATGCTGTATAAACTCTTGGAGCTGCTTAATAGCCTCATCTTTTTTATGAATTGTATAATTTATTTGTGCAATTAAAATATAAGCATCTGGTACAAAGGGACTATCAGGATAAAACTTTATCAAGTCTTCTGCTTTTTCTAAAGCCTGAAGCTCATTATTGCCACGATAAAAAAGAGCTTTTGCCAACAAAAAAAGTGCATCATCTGCCCATTTGCTATCTTTATATTCGGTGAGTATGACTCCACATTTTTTAATTACCTTATTATATTCTTCTATTGCAGCTGCAGAAGGTCTATTTCTATTAGTTAAAGGTTTTTTTTGTGCTGATTCAAAATACATTTTAGCATTATAAAAGGTATTATAGTATGCACATGAGAGCATAAAAAGTAAAATGACTATAAGAAAAAACCTTTTAAAAATCTTACTTATAGTCATATTTTTACGTCTTTTATTATATTGATAACTCATTTTTGCTTTTATGATCTTTATGTTTAAGATACTTATTTTAGTTTAATAAACCTTTCAACAATTTCAATTGCTTTCGTAGATTCTATAAACGATTTTGACTTTTCAATGTCTGGGTAGAAAATCCTGTCTTTATCTATCACTTTCACAACTTCTCTGAATTCTTTTTTAACAGCTGCTAATGGTTCAGATGTTTCATATGACCTCGACTCCAAAGCTTGACAAGCCGCCATTAATTCAATCCCCAATACATAAGTAGTATTATTTAATATCGTCCTGGCTTTTACTGCACCAATTGTACCCATACTGACGTGATCCTCTTGATTTGCTGATGTTGGAATAGAATCAACAGAAGCAGGGTGTGCAAGAACTTTATTTTCTGAAATTAAAGACGCTGAGGTCAGCTGAGCAATCATAAAGCCCGAATCAATGCCAGGTCGTGGAGCTAAAAATGCATTCAAGCCCCTATTTAATGCTGGATTAAACATTTGCTCTTGTCTTCTTTCTGAAATATTCCCAAGCTCTGAAACAGTAAAACCCAATATATCAGCAGAAAAGGCTACTGGCTCTCCATGAAAATTGCCGCCTGACAAGACTTTGTCCTCATCAGGAAATATCAAAGGATTGTCAGTTGCCGAGTTAATTTCTACCTCAAGTGTTTGTCTAACAAATGTCAAAGCATCTCTCACTGCACCATTTACTTGTGGTGTACAACGTAAGCTATATGCGTCTTGTACATTTTTACAGTTTATATGTGATTGTCTTAATGGACTATTCTTTAATAATTCTGTTAAGTTAGCTGCTGAATTCATTTGCCCATTATGTGGTCTTAATTGATGTATTAAAGCATCATAAGCTGCAGGAGTGCCTGTCAATGCATCAACAGTAAGAGCAGCAACTATATCTGCACTTTTTGCCAGAGCTTCTGCTTTGATTATATTTATTGCCATGATACCAGTCATGACTTGTGTACCATTGTTCAACGCTAAGCCTTCTTTAGCAGCGAGTTTGACTGGTGTTATGCCTGCTTTTTTCATAGCTAAACCACCGTCAATTATTTCTCCTTTATACTCTGCTTCACCATAGCCTAATAAAACTAAGGCTAAATGTGAAAGTGGTGCTAAATCCCCACTTGCACCGACAGATCCTTTCTCAGGGATACAAGGATGAATACCAGCATTGAGCATATCAATCAATGTTTGCAGAGTAGAAAGCCTAATGCCTGAATTGCCTTTGGCTAAAACATTTGCTCGCAATAAGTGAATAGCTCTGGTTTCTTCTATCGACAAATAATTACCTACTCCTGTTGCATGACTAAGAATAAGATTAGTTTGCAATTCTTCTATATCTTCTTTATCAATCGAAATAGTAGAAAACTTGCCAAATCCTGTTGTCAAGCCATACACTATTCTACCTTCATTTATCACTTTTTCAACATAAGTCCGACATTTATTTATCTTCTCTATTGCATCTTCAGTAAGCTTTACTTTAACTCTATTAAAAGCAACATCATACACTTGCTCGAGTGTTAGTGAATTACCATCAATATAGATTGTTTTTTCCATTCTATCTCCTAATTAATTTTTGACTCATTATTTTACTTGCAAGTATTTTGTCAAATTACTTTTTAAAATATTTTTCTTTTATTAGATCGATAGTCTTCCGAGCCGCATTACCGTCACCAAATTCGCCCAAATTTGTTTGCATACCAGGCTCATAATCTAATGCATCTAAAATTAGTTCTAAATTAGCTCCGCAAAGCTGATTCCAACCATTATCCAACGTCTCTATCCACTCTGTCTCATTTCGTAATGTTACGCAGGGTTTCTGAAGAAAATAGGCTTCTTTTTGCACCCCTCCTGAATCGGTTATCATCTTATCAGAATATGCTAACAAACTAAGCATATCAAAATAACCCACAGGCTCTTCAATGTGTATATTATCTGCTGTCTTTATTCCAAGCTTTTTTATAATATGTTTTGTACGTGGATGTAAAGGCAAAACAATAGTTTTATCAGCCTGAGAAAGAGCTGACAAAATAGACTTTAAGTTTTCTTCATTATCTGTATTCTCTGCACGATGAATTGTACATAAATAAAAACTATCAATGCCTTTAATCAAGTCAGGCTTTCCTCTTTTTTCAATCAAACCCTTATAATACAAAACTGAGTCATACATTACATCACCAACAAAATAAGTGTAGTCTTTTCTTCCTTCTGTTTTTAATTGCTCAACAGCATTATTTGTTGGTGCCAAAAGTAAATCGGATATAGCATCAGTTACTATTCTATTAATTTCTTCTGGCATTTGCCTGTTAAAAGATCTTAAGCCTGCTTCAACATGAGCAACTGGTATATGCAGCTTTACTGCTGCCATCGCACCTGCTGTAGTTGAGTTTGTATCACCATAAACAAGCACGCAATCAGGCTTTTCTTCAAGCAAAACATCTTCAATCTTTGACAGCATTTTGGCTGTTTGCACACCATGAGCCCCAGAGCCCACATTCAGATTGTATTTTGGAGCAGGAATATTAAGCTCTTCAAAAAATATATCACTAATATTCTTATCATAATGCTGACCTGTATGTAATATTATTTCTTCTATATCGTCATAATTTCTTAGTTCTCGACTTACAGTGGCTGCTTTAATAAATTGAGGTCTTGCACCAATTACTGTTACTATTTTCATTTGTTGCCCCTAATATTTTTAAACAGATTAACTATTCTCTCAGCTGTTTTACCATCCCAAAGCTCTGGTATTTTACCTTTTTTACCATCTCCATTGATTATCTCATAAGCTTTTTTTACAATCTCTTCTGTCTTAAGTTCAACTAATTGATTAGTACCTTCGGTTATAGTAATTGGTCTTTCAGTATTTTCTCTTAAAGTAAGACAAGGAACTCCAAAATATGTTGATTCTTCTTGAATACCACCAGAGTCAGTTAATATAAATTTAGCATTCATTTGCAGATGCATAAAGTCATAATATCCAATCGGTTCTGTAAATATTAGGTTCTCCATTCTATTAATTTGTTCCTCTAAGCCAAACTTTTCAATATTCTTAATAGTGCGTGGGTGTATTGGAAAAATCAAGTTTAAATCTTCAGCAATTTGCTCAAATGCATCTAATATAACTTTTAAGCCCTCTTCTGTATCGACATTTGAAGGTCTATGCAGGGTAATTAAACAATAATTATTCTTCTCTATGCCTTTTCTATATTCTTTGTTTAGCTGTGATATAATATTTGATTTTAGTGCTTTATCCTTTTGTTGAACCAATGAGTCTATCATTATATTGCCAACAAACACGATTTTCTCTTCTGGCACGCCTTCAAGCATTAAGTTATTATTGCCATCTAAGCTTGGCGTCAGCAGCAAGTCGGATATAGCATCTGTCGCTAATCGATTTATCTCTTCTGGCATTGTTCTATCAAAGCTTCGTAAGCCTGCTTCAAGATGAGCTACTTTAATATGCAATTTAACTGCATCTAATGCACAAGCAACAGTACTATTCACATCTCCAGCTACTATTACCCAATCTGGCTTATCATCAACCAACACTTTTTCGTATTCTTCCATAATCTTTGCTGTTTGTGCTCCATGTGATCCAGAACCAACACCCAAATAAAAATCTGGTTGCGGCATATTTAGCTCATCAAAGAACACTTTAGACATTTTTTGGTCATAATGCTGACCAGTATGAATAAGCTTAACGTCAAATAAATCTTCATACTTTTTGAATTCCCTATATAAGGGTGCCATTTTCATAAAGTTAGGTCTTGCCCCAACTATTAAATGTATTTTCATAGTTCCTCCATAAATCAATATTTATGTATATATGAAATAAGTCAAGCTTTTTCTAATATTTAAGCTGCTCAACTTTATACCAATACAGTGATACATATTTGACTGTTTTTGATATCATTCAAACTGATTGTTTAAAAGGCATAATCATTTTGATTATAATTTGTGATTATTATTGTATTTAATCTCGATATTTAGTACTTATCGTTGTTCTTTATTATGAATTACAGTATAAGATGCTCTTTTTTGTCTTTATTTTACTATATTTTAAAGAGTTTATCACTTTACTTGACGATTGGAACAAAAACTGTTATATAAAATATTATCAACAAATAGTCTTGTTTGATAATAATGAGTTTATAAAATAATAATAAAGAGGGAAAATAATGAAGTACCAATTTGATGTTGAACTTGATAGGCAAAATACAGCTTCTTTCAAATGGGATCATTGCAACTGTATTTTTGGCACTGATGATTTATTACCAATGGCAATTGCAGACATGGATATCCCTGCACCGCCTGAAGTACTTGAAGCAATTGTAAGACGATGTGAGCACCCAGTATTTGGCTACACAATTAGAACAGATCCTTTTTATGATTCAGTAATATATTGGATGAAAAAAAGATTTGACTGGGATATTGAAAAGGATTGGATATTGAGCACACCTGGCATCATACCTGCACTTAGCTATGCTGTTTTGTCTTTTACAAAACCAGGTGATAAAATCTTGATTCAACCACCTGTATACAGACCTTTCTTTGATGCTATTGAAGCTAATGGAAGAACAATTGTTGAAAATCCATTAAAAGAAGTACATAACGGAAATAAAATACACTTTGAAATTGACTTTCAAGATTTAGAAGCAAAGCTTGATGGCGTTAAGCTCATGATTTTATGCTCTCCTCACAATCCTGTTGGGCGTGTATGGTCTAAAGATGAATTAGAACGAATCGGAAAGCTGTGTAAAGAAAAAGGGATTATTATCTTATCAGATGAGATTCACTCTGACCTTATTTATAAGCCAAATATTCATACACCAATGGCTTCAATAAGTGATTTTCAAGATATTTCAATCACTTGTATTGCACCAAGTAAAACATTCAATATAGCAGGATTATGTGCATCAGTAATCATTATTCCAGATAAGAATGTCAGAGAAAACTTCTCAAAAATGATGTTCAATTGTGGTGTATTTCTTGGCAATACAATTGGTAATATCGCTCTTGAGACATGCTACACAAAATGTGAAAACTGGCTTGAGCAGCTGTTAGTCTATTTACAAGATTGCAAAACAGAAATAGAAAGCTTTTTTCAAAAGAATTTACCACAACTAAAAATAGCTCAATCAGAAGCTACTTTTCTTACTTGGGTCGACTTTAGAGGTTTAAACTTCAAAACTCACAAAGAGCTCGAAGAGTTTTTAATACACAAAGCAAAATTAGGCTTTGATACTGGTGCAAAATTTGGTACTCAAGGGCAATTCTTTATGAGGCTAAACTTCGGCTGTAGTAAAAGTACTCTCAGAGAAGCATTGTCCAGACTTAAAAAAGCAGTCGAGAAATTATAAAAATTAACCAATATATAAAGGCAGCGATCGCTGCCTTTTTTTTGTTAAAGTATGTCATTTTTGATAATTAAATATTAAAAGATAAAGATTTTCTATATTAAAAAAATGGCGGAGATGTAGAGATTCGAACTCTAGATACGCGACTAACGTATACACGATTTCCAATCGTGCTCCTTAAACCAACTCGGACACATCTCCTATATGAGGCACATTATAATTTGTCAAAAACTTGGCAAGTATTATTTGCCATTTTTTAAAAATATATTATTGAGACATAACAAATTTATTATCAGCATGTGTTTTAGCTATTCTATAAAAATCAACTAAGAAAAGAGGTTCATATGATCTTTTAGCCTGTCTCAAACCTTCCAAATCCATATCTTGCTCGCGATTGAGCAAAATATATCCATTATCATGTGCATATTTGGCAACCTCAAAGACTATCATTTGAGCTGAACCTTTAAATTCAAAATCAAATTTCTCAAAATGCTCAGTTAACATTGTTTGATTTTGCGGACTAAATATGGCAAATGCAACTATTTCACTATCAACACGTATCATTAGCCCTTTTGACTCAAGTATATCCCATGCATCAAAGGTATATCTAAGAGCTTTAAACTCTGCTTCAACATCAAGCTGATTCCTATTCTCACGCCATTTATCAGCAAAAGCTAAAACCTCATCACGATCTGTTTTCCTAATCTTATCAACAGTATAATTTGGATATAATCGTCTAAACTGAGATATTAAGTTTTTCTTTTTTGCAAGTTTTTTCCCACGCATATTTACAAGATTCTCTGACAAATAAACATAGTCAGACCATTCATGGTTTAAAGTTATGTTACAATATTCATCTATATTAGTGTGCTGTGCAATAAAATCTTTTGCAATCAATACAAGCTCAAGATCGGGCTCTTGTTCCTGCAAAAAACCATATATCTTACACAAGTCTTCGATATGAAAATATTTGCCAATTGGAAAAAACAATAATGAATAAGTTGGATTATGTAAAAAAAGTCTATCTTCAATTATCGCATATTCAACCTTATAATGCTTACCCCAAGTAAACAAATTGCTAACATTATAGTCACATGATATTTGTGGATATTGTTTAAAAAAGCCTTTTATCAATGGGTAATCGTCAATACTAAGTGTTTTAAATCTTTTCATTCTTTACCTTTCCATAAGTATGGCGTATAGTTCTCCATCTTTTCGAAGTTTAATGACTCATAAAATCTCTCTGCGCCTGGCTCGCTTATCAAGCCTATCCAACTCAACCCTTTATTACTTATATATTCTAAAAGTGCACGAATTATACCTTTGCCTATACCTTTACCACGATATTCTGTCAAAACAACGACATCTTGGATATAAGCATCACTGACGCCGTCACTTATACTACGTCCCATGCCGACTATTCTATCTTGGTCTTTAGCAATAGCAAAAGAAAACGAGCCTTTTATTATCTTATCAACAAACTCTGGATCTACCTCATCATTTTCTGTTTTCCACCATCCAGCATCTTTGTAAAGAGCTATCAATTGATTGCGATCTGCTTCTGTTACAATTTCATACGTAATTTCTTTCATTTTCTCTCCTTTATCTATATTATAAACTATACAAAAAACATAATAATGCAATAAGAAATGTGTTTATTAATATAGTCTATTCATAGATTACATGAAAAGCTCAAAATATATTCTCGCTTCAACTTACTTATATTTAGTTCTTTACAATTAATATTTCAAAATAATTCAACAAATATATTGACATATATTTCTTTTTTTGTAAAATTAGTGTTTATTCTTAAATTTTGGAGGTTTGATTTGAAAATACCTATTTTATGGTGGATTGCTCCACTGTCATCAATTATCTCAATAGCGTTTGCATACTATTTCCACAAGCAAGTTAGTAAAAAGAATCCAGGAAATGATAGAATGCAAGAAATTGCAGGATATGTAAGAGAAGGCTCTTTTGCTTACTTAAAACAACAATATAAAGGAGTTGCAATATTCTTTTTACTTGCTTTTTTATTGTTTAACTTTATGGCTTGGGGACTAAAACTACTCGATCCATTGATACCATTTGCTTTTCTAACAGGAGGCTTTTTCAGCGGTTTAGCTGGATTTATTGGGATGAATACCGCCACTATGGCATCATCAAGAACATCACAAGGCTGCACAAAAAGCCTAAATGAAGGACTAAATATTGCTTTTAAAGCAGGTGCCGTAATGGGATTAATAGTTGTTGGTTTAGCCTTGATAGACATATCAGCTTGGTTTTTTGTATTGATAAAACTCAATTACCATTTAGAAAAAATTGTTGTTATAATGCTCAGTTTTGGAATGGGTGCCTCAACACTAGCATTATTTGCACGATTAGGCGGTGGAATATATACAAAAGCCGCCGATGTTGGTGCAGATCTTGTTGGTAAAGTTGAGGTTGGAATACCCGAAGACGATCCAAGAAATCCAGCTTCAATTGCTGACAATGTCGGAGACAACGTGGGAGACGTTGCAGGAATGGGTGCAGATTTATATGAGTCATACGCTGGATCCATTTTAGCAACCGCCGCACTTGGCATGTCAGCCTTCTCACAAATGAATTTAGATAGCTCATGGGCAATAAGATTCGTAACAGCTCCTATGATATTAGCAGGAATCGGTGCTTTTTTGTCAATCTTTGGTATCTTCTTAGTAAAAACAAAAGAGAATGCAAGCACCAAAGATCTTATGTTTGCTCTAAATAAAAGTGTCTATGGAAGCTCGATTTTGATTGCTATCTCTGCATTCTTTATCACAAAACTTATGCTTCCACCTGAACATTATCTGGGCATATTCATTTCATCAATACTCGGATTAGTTGCTGGTATATTGATTGGCTTTTCGACAGAGCTTTACACCTCATACAGCTTTTCGCACACAAAAAAGATATCAGAGCAAGGATCATTTGGACCTGCTACTGTAATCCTTGAAGGCGTGTCTGTCGGCTTGCATTCAACAGCTGCCCCAATAATTATTCTTGCATTAGCAGTGCTTGGGTCCTATAGCTTTAGTGGAGGCTTTAAACTCCCAGAGATGGGCTTATACGGCATAGGATTCGGTGCTGTTGGTATGCTTGCAACTCTTGGAGTAACACTTGCGATGGACTCATTTGGACCCATTGCAGACAATGCAGGTGGCAATGCTCAAATGAGTAATTTACCAAAAGAAGTGAGAGAAAGAACTGATGCACTGGACTCTGTAGGAAACACTACTGCAGCAACTGGTAAAGGTTTTGCGATTGGTTCTGCTGCCTTAACAGCAATGGCTCTATTAGCCGCATATTTAGAAGAAATAAGAAATTCACTAATGCTTGTTGGACATAAAATAATAGAAATTCCTTATGCACCCGGCTTTACTGAGGCTGTCAACGTATCAAAAATCTCAATCACTCAATTCATGTCGCTTTATAAAATAAATGTAATGAACCCCAGATTCTTGATAGGGCTATTTATGGGGGCTATGGTTACTTTCGCCTTTTCATCTCTGACAATCAAAGCTGTTGGTCGAGCTGCTGGCAAAATGGTCGAAGAGGTAAGAAGGCAATTCAGAGTAATACCAGGCATATTAGAGGGTACAGGTAAACCTGATTACAAAGAATGCGTCCGAATTTCAACTGTTGCTGCTCAAAAAGAAATGTTAAAACCAGCACTTGTTGGAATCATTACCCCAATTATAGTTGGCTTGATATTGGGCGTTGCTGGAGTAATGGGGGTATTAGCTGGTGCATTAGTAGCTGGTATTTTATTAGCAATTATGATGAACAATGCTGGAGGTGCATGGGATAATGCAAAAAAATATGTCGAAACAGGTTTTAACGGTGGTACTGGCTCAGAAGCTCATAAAGCTACTATTGTTGGTGATACTGTTGGAGACCCATTCAAAGACACTGCAGGTCCATGTATTAATATCCTTATCAAGCTGATGAGTATGGTCTCGATTGTCTTTGCTGGACTTATTGTTGCCTATTCAGCCAATATTCAAAAGATTTATACAGGTATTGATGATGCCAAAATTGTTGAAGTTAGCTCAATGTATGATACGATTCAAAATGAAAATACTTTGAATCAATAAACTTTCTAAAAAGCCCCTTGCTCTGCACAGTGAACAAGGGGCTATCAAGCAAAAAACATGTTACCATAACAATATAAACAAAGCTATAAAGATTGTCAAGTCATAATTTACAAAATCATGTTTGACATTAAATAATCATATTTATAAAAAATAACATATCAATTGTCGGATCAAAAAAAACATGCCCCTCTATATATATACGCAGGACAAAATGGGGGTTTCTCAAAACTAAATTTTATTCATTTTACAAATAGCCTACCAGAGCGGATCTGGAGGCTATTATTTTTTTGATAAAATTACAAA
>JAJBBH010000077.1 GCA_020532185.1 Candidatus Cloacimonadota bacterium
GTACAAGTCGGAAACTTGTACATACGGGGTTATATTGTCTGTGAAGGGTGCTTTTTTGGTGTACAAGTCGGAAACTTGTACATACGGGAGTACAAGTCGGAAACTTGTACATACGAGGTTACTTGGTCGGTTAAGCACAATGTTCGTTAAAGTTCGCTGTAGTTCGCTGTTAAAAAAATTCGCTGTAGTTCGTTGCAAAAAAACAGCCTTCAGATCCGCTTCCAGAGCCTCTTTGCAAAATGAATGAAAATTAGTTTTACAAAACCCCCATTTTGTCCTGCGTATTATAGTAGAGGGGAACATCTTTTTGCCCAAAATGTTGAGAAATTAATTGCGTGTAATTTTACAAGAATTTAAATGTAAAAACAGGTTTTTCGATATTTGAAGACAAAATAGTTTTAAACGCTTAATGAGTTTATCATTTTGCTCATTAAATCTCCTCGTGATCTCTTTACAGATACATAGTGTGTTAAAAAAGGCATTGCAATAATGAGAAAATAGAGTCAGACTGATATTTCAACAAAGAAAAAGATTTGTGTATAGAAAAAAGGCGATTCACGTAATTAAAAAATTAAATAGTCTTAATTAATCTACGTGCAAAATCTCTTTTTCTAAAAGCTGTTTAAATGCAGATGTTAAATCGCCAGAACTTATATTCTTCATGCAGCGAAAATGACGTTTTGGGCACTCTTTTTCGCCGTGAAGGGTACAAGGCTGGCATTTGACATTTGCCTCCATAATAGTGGCAAATTTGTTTAAAGGGCGAAAACCAAGAGATGTGTGAGTTGAACCAAAAATAGCTATTTGGGGCAGATTCAGAGCAGCTGCCAAATGCATAGGACCGCTATCATTAGTAATAACACCGTGCAGGTAATTCATAAAATTGATTAGTTTCTCAATAGAAAAATACCCACTCAAGTCAATAGGCTTGTTTACGCAGTTCTTTCGAATTTCTGTGCATACATATTTGTCTTCATGTGAACCAAGCAAGATAAACTGACAATTCCATGTATCTGGGATATTGTTGAGGAAATTTGAAAAATATGATGCGGGGTACTGTTTGCTGGCAAAGCTTGCACCAGGAAATATTCCGATAATAATCTTTTTATGACTGATATTGAATTTTTGGAAAGTCTCGATAATAAAGGGGTTGAGATTCTTTTCTAAGTATATTTTTGGATAAAAAAGTTCAGGTAGGCGAGTTTCTGTTATATCCTTATCGAGCAAATAGCTTTCATTAAATTGGGGTATTTTGGAGACAATATTGTCATTATCTTTTAGTTTTCTAAAAATACTCAGATAGAGGTTTACAGTTGAGTAAATCGGTCTTTTACTAAGTTTTTTGCAGATCAGTTTACGCCTTAGATGATGTTTATCGTAGGTTATGGTTCTTTTGGCATTAATTGATTTTTTTACAATAAATGAATTCAACTTATCATGAAGATCGATGGCAAGGTCGTATTTCTGAGCTCTTAATACTTTTATAAGCTGATATTTATTTTCCCATAAGTATATTTTGTTGATTGCAGTAAATGTGTTTACTATGGGCACAAATGCATTTTTTGTCAAATAGTCAATTTTTGCATGAGGATATAATTCGTGTAAAATTCTGGAAATAGGCTCAGTTAGCATTATATCACCAAGAGAGCTAAATCTAATAATAATAATTTTATTGATGCTTTTCATAAAATTTAGTTCTTTATATCGGCATATTTTGTTAGATTATTTTATCTTGAAGATAAATGCGAAAGATGCGAATTTAAGTAGTATAAAAAGAAAGATGCCATAATTCATTATCTTTGTAAACATAAGATTTGTTGGCTGACAATGAAAAATGGCATGATTTGAATTTTCTTGACTAATCCGCAGAAAATAGTTAAGTTCCAAAAGTTAAATACTAACGAAGTCTGTTTTATAAACATCCTCTCATAGGTTTTTATAATTCTTTAAAAAATGGCTGAGAGGGCAGGAATTGAACCTGCCACGGACGGTTTTATCCGCCTGCTACTAGTTTTGCAGACTAGTTGAAACACCAGTTTCATCCCCTCGTATTTAAAAAGTTAAAAGCTTTCGATATAAGCAATATCAGTGTAGATATTTTCTAATTTTACTTTGTGTTCAGTTTCCATTTTTGCCAGCTCAAGGCAAGCGTTTCTAATATCATCATCTGTTGCATGTGTAGCCAATTCATTATAAAAATCAACAGCCATTTGCTCTTTTTTCATAGCCAGGGCTATTGCTTCAGCTGGTTTCATAGCTATAGAGAGTGTGGGTAGGTCGACTGTATCAGTTACCTTATAGTCTTTTGGAGCTTTAAATCTTATTGCCATATCGGGAATATTTTTGTATTCTTGCAATAGATTACGGTGTCCAATTTCTTCTTTAGCGAGTTGTTCAAATATTTTTTTAACACTTTTGTCTTTCATGGTTTCAGCAACATCAGTATAGAATTGAAATGATTCAATTTCTCTTTCAATTGCAATCTCCATCAGGGCTTCAAATTGTTCTCTTTTCATGTATCCTCCAATACTTTTCAAATAATATAACTATTTATTCATAAAAAACAACTATTTTTCAGCAAGGCTTTGATAAATCATTGCCATGAGCTTATTCATATCAAATGGCTTGAAGATAACGTTTCTTAGTCCTGCTTTTTTTGCATTAACAACAGTATGGTTTGGATCATATCCAAAGCCAGTCATCATAATAATTGGCAAATTTGGTCTTGAATACTTAATTTTTTGATATAGCTCATATCCATTCATATCTGGCATTGCAATATCCGTAATGACAATATCGCATTTATTTTGCATGACAAAATCTAAAGCACTAAAGCCATTTTCAAAAGTATTGATTGTGAAGCCTTCATCATATGTATGTAGCTCGTATTGTAAAAACTCAAGTATATCTGCATCATCATCGACCACAATTATTCTTTTTTCATCATTTAACTTAACAGATTCGCTCATTTGTATGTCTCTCCTGTAATTTTTGAATAAACTAATTTATACTTTTCAAGACTTTTATCGATCACTTCTTGTGGCAGTTCTGGTGCAGGAGGCATTTTATTCCATCCAGACTTTGTTACGAAATCCCTAATAAACTGTTTGTCATAACTTTTTGGAGAAATGCCAATTTCATATGCATTTTTATCCCAAAACCTCGATGAATCAGGTGTAAAAATCTCATCAATCAAGATAATATTTTCGCCAATACTTCCAAATTCAAACTTTGTATCCGCTATAATAATATCTCTTTCTAATAAAAATTGATGAGCCCATTTATAAAGCTCAAGGCTCTTTTCTTTCAGATATTCGGCAATATTCTTATCGATTCTTTCTAACAATTTATTGTATGAAATATTTTCATCATGTCCGCTTGCGGCTTTTGTTGATGGAGTAAATAAAGGCTGAGTGAATCTTTGGCTTTGCTTCATATTTTTGTCTACAAATTGGCTGTTTACAGTTCCAAAATGCTTATATTCTTCCCAAGCGGAGCCAGAAATATAACCTCTTGCAATACATTCAAAAGGTATTACTTTTGATTTTTTTACCAAAACACTGCGTCCATCAAGCTGATCTTTGAAATCATGAAATTCTGCAGGGAAGTCATCAACATTATTGCTTATCAAATGATTATCAATAATATGTGATATATTTTTGAAGAAGAAAACAGAAATTTGGTTCAAGATCTTACCCTTACCTGGTATAATATTGGGAAATACACAGTCATATGCGGAAATTCTGTCGCTGGTGATGATAAGCAGCTGCTCACCTAAGTCAAAAACATCACGTACTTTTCCAGCATAATGTGACTTTACAATTTTTAACTTTTTTAATTCATCAATCATGCTTCCTCCTTTTTACTGTTATTATAATTCTTTAATATTTTGTTCAATATTTGTTGGAATTGTTTATGAAACAAATCTTTAACATAATCAGATTTTTCTTCTTCAAGCATTCTAAAAACAATCCACCTTTCATCTAATTCATTTTTATTAACTGCTAATAATTCATTTGGACGTGGGTAATCTTTGTTAAAAAACTCATGTTTGGTGCCATCTTTTAAGATAATTGAGTTAATCATACCGTTTTTGATACTCAGTTTTGTGCCGTTATGTTCACCATCAAATTCAAGATGACGAGTAATATATAGAAAGAATAATTGCCTATAGTAGTTGCTTATTAGCTTGTATTGAGTCTGTAGCAGATCGGATGTGATGAAATCCAAATCCTCTTCAGCGTCAGCTGCTTTTGTCCTTAAGTCTTTCAATACTGCGAGGTTTGGGCTGACTAAATAGTTGATTAATATACTTTTCAAATCATTATCATCTGTGAGCATACAAAA
Source organism: Candidatus Cloacimonadota bacterium (assembly GCA_020532185.1). Lineage (GTDB taxonomy): Bacteria > Cloacimonadota > Cloacimonadia > Cloacimonadales > WRIO01 > JAGOCT01. The sequence goes on from JAJBBH010000077.1 coordinate 4,348, forward strand.
ACCTGCACAAATCTGAGCTTGCATTTTTTCACACGGGTATTGTTCACCTTCGCAAGAGGGCAACTTATAGACATTGGCAAAGGTATCAATTATATCTTGAATAAAGAAAATATCACGAAATGGTCCGATATAAATACTATCTTTGAGCGTGTCATTTGAGCTTTGTAGATATGGCACTTCATCCCATCTTACTGACAAATAAGAATAATATTTGTTTTCTATAATTTGGCTGTTAAAATAAGGCTTATTTTTGCTAAAGAAAAGCTTTTCTTCTAAAAGACAAGTAAAAAGATCTTTGCTTGGTATTAGCTCTATTGAGTCGAAACTTTCACGTAATTCGAGCAGAATTTCATCTTGGGTTTCGTCCAAAAGATAGTAGTTTATGAAGCGTTGCAGGTTTTCAGTTATTTTAAAGAACAGCGGTTTATCGCCATTATAGCAAATAAATAATCCAACCCCTTCGGGTACTTTGTTAATAATTTGATTTAAGTTTTCTTTTTTTATCTTTACCATTACTCCAATATAGCAAAAGCTTTAAATTATGTCAATGATTTTTAATAAAAATATGTTACTAATTGCAAAACATGTGGAAAAACTGTCATTTATGAAAAAGAAGCTTTATTGTTTTGTTAAGAAAAAGGTTGAATGATTTCTGTCTAATTTGGATTAAATGCAGTTAAACTTGATTTTTTTGTTGATTTTTTGGGTAATAAATTGAACAGTTTTTGGTAAAAGTTTTTACTTAGGTTCATATAATGAGCGATTTTGTGTAAAATATAAAAAGTTTTAATATTTAGCTAATTACAAAATACTAACAAATAACTTGACATATAAAACACAAATATAAATAATGTAAATAGGGATACTAAAAATTAGTAGGAATCGGGGTATTATGCAAAAAATAAAAATCTTAGTCGTCGATGACGAAGAAGCAAATCTTAGGCTATTAGAATATTCTTTAACGCCGCATAATTACAAGGTTGATAAAGCATCATGTGCAAAAGATGCTATAGACTTATTTATCAGCAATGATTATGATATTGTATTACTTGATATCATGATGCCGATGATTGATGGGATTGAGGCTTGTCGCATCATGTCAAATTACAAAAAAAATGTACCTATCATTCTTTTAACAGCATTGACAGATCCTGCCGTATTAAAAAAAGGTTTTGAAGCAGGTGCTTGGGATTATATAACAAAACCTTGGACTGAAATTGAGCTAATCTCACGTATTGATAAAGCAAAGAAATTATATGATGCAGAAAAACAAGTTAGAAATCTTTATGAGCAGCTAAAGAACGAGAGTGATATTCTTACAAAAGAGATGTGCTTGGCAATTGATGTGCAAAACTATCTGTTACCACCATGGATGATTTTTGAGAAGACCTTATATATCTCATCTACATATAAGCCTTCTGTGAGTCTGGGTGGCGATATATTCGATTTTTTGCCATTGGATAATAATAAATATATTGTTTATATAGCAGATGTTGCTGGGCATGGCGTGCAAGCAGCATTGATGATGTCAGCAGTTAAAGCTATTGTGAGAATGATTGCAGATGAAGAAAAAGATACACTGAGCCTATCGAGCATTGCAAGCAGGCTGAATAAAGTGTTGGCAAAAAATATATTTTTCAATAAGTTTATGACTTTTTTGATTATGGAATTTGATTTAAAAGATAAAAAAATGACTTTTTATAATGCAGGGCACCCTCCTTTTTTAATAATTAATAAGAGGAGCAAAGAGATAAGAAAAGCAAGTGATTTAGGCGTTTACCCTATTGGTTGGGATGAGAAATTGCAATATTTGAAAAGTTATGAAAAAACTATCGACTTGTCAGAAGATGATGTTTATCTTTTTTATACAGATGGAGTGACAGAAAGCCCACAGCCTGATGGTTCATTTTTAACAACAGACGGTTTAATCAATCTTTTAAATACCTATGTTAATCTTGATGATATACCAACAGTCCCTTATCAAGTTAAACAAAAGATGAAAGAGCTGAAGTATAATATTAATTATGATGATTTTACAATCTTTTGTGTGTGCCCTATATGTAGAAAAAGCATTGACAAAATTGTGAATATCAGTATCAACCTTGATAATTTTGACTTTAACAATACAAAAAAGCAATTGATTGAAGCGTTTTCTGACCAAGCAAGTGATAATAATCTTATTTTATTTTACAGCTTTATCAATATGCTGTATGCTATTCTTAAAGGCGAAGTCAATAATATTTTGTTTGATAATACTCTTACACTCATTATTCGCAAAGAAGATGATTATCACTTAGCAAGCTGCTTTTTTAAGTTTACAAACAATGTACAAAATGAAGCAATATTACATACAAATATGACAGAATTGATAAATGACCCATTATTTATCAGTGGCGTTTCAATAGAATTGCAAATATATGACGATTTGGTGGGCTTGCTCTGTAAAATAATGAAACAAGACTAAAGTGGCATGTAATATGCAATATAATATTTTAATATTTATCACAAGGAGAAAGACATGCAAGTTACTTTTAAAGAATCACTACTTGAGATAATTGCCAAAAATCCCGACTATAAGTTTTTGTTTTCTTATAGTGAATGGGAAACTGACTTCTTAAGGTTTTATAGAAGTCAGACCAACTATAATATTAGTAAAAAGGCAATATCTCTCGATACTACAATGTACAAAGGCAAAAAATCTTTGAGTTTTTCTATTACAAATCCAAACATAGAAATTTTGGCAGAAAAGATTGAAGATGCAATGGCAACAATCGATGCATTACCAGAAGATCCTGATTTTGTTGATATTGAGACAGATACACGAAAAGCTGATGAACGTATTAAAACCAATAATATCGAACAAATGTCGCTTGAAAAGAAAATAAACTATTTGAAAAAGCTTGCAGATGCTGTTGAGCCATACAAGTTCAAAATATTTGGCACTTTTATTTGTAACTACGAATATACGCATTTGATAACAAGTAACGGCTTGGATAAAGTAATGAGATTTTCGCCTATTTACTTTGAAACAAAAGCTGTTTCAGATGAAAATGAAGTAACTGTATTAGAGGCATTTGGCAGTGAAAATGCAGAAGGCTTTGATATTGATGAGGTGATTCGGAATATTATTGGAAAGATACAAATTGCACAGTCAGAAGTTATTGATGTTGAGCCTGGTGAATATGAAGTAATCTTGGCACCTCGTTGTATTGGCGAATACATCGGCTATTATATGGGCAGTTGCTCAGCAGGTAGTTTGGATAGAAAAAACACATTGCTCGAGGGTAAAATAGGCGAGCAAGTTTTTCCTGCAAATTTTACCTTAATAGATGATCCAAAAAACCCTATGATCGTAAACTATGACTATAACTCAGAAGGGCATTTGTATGAAAAAACCCCAATTTTTGAAAATGGTGTTTTTAAAAACTTCTTAGTTGGAAGCTATTATGCAAATAAGCTTGGCATGGAGAAAAATGGTGCACAAGCTTCTTGCTTAGTGATGAGCACAGGCGATAGAGAACTTGAAGAGATGATTAAATCAACCAAAAAAGGCTTGTTTATTTCAAGCTTACATTATATGAACTTTATCAACCCAAAAGAAAGCTCGATTACAGGACTGACCCGTGATGGAACATTTTTAATCGAAGATGGCAAGCTAACAAAGGTGGTGAACAACTTGCGATTTACAGTCAAAATATCAGATGTGATCAACAATATCACCGAGATTGAAAATAAAGCATATACATTCCCTCAATCTGATAATTATGGTCAATTTTCTATCAGCGCATCAAGCATGCCACACGTAAAAGTTAAGTCATTTAATATCAGTTCATCAACTAAAACCGTTTAAAGCGAGGAAAAAATGAAAAAGTTAATTCAAGATATAATTACAAAATTAAATATACCCTCTATTACATTTGCAGATGTGCGTTTTACCTCGACAGATGACGAATCAATCTATTTTGAAAAAGGTAATTTGAGATATAAAGGTGCATCATTAGATTCAAAAGCACTCGGTATCAGAGTATTAATCGATGGTTGCTGGGGCTTTGCAGGAACAACAGATTTGAGCAAAAAAGCAGTAGAAGACACAATCAACAAGGCAGTAGTTAATGCAAAACATGGCAGCCTTTTTAAGCGTCAAAAAGTAGCTTTTAAAGCACTTAAGCCAACTTTGGCATCTTATGTATACACCCCCAAAGAAAACCCTTTTATAATGGATTCTGACGAGAAAATAGCATACTTTGCTAATATTGCCTCAATGCTAACCAAAAATGAAAAAATCGTCTATTCAAATGTGACTGCAAGCTTTCATCGCCAATACAAAATATATGCCAATACAGAAGGCACATTTACTGACTCTTTGATCTACGATGTATTTCCCGCTATGATGGTCATGGCAAGCGATGGACGACAAAACTATAGCCGTAAATGGCCTGGAGATATGAATGCGAGACGTGGTGGCTTTGAAAAAGTAAGGGCATTTGAGTTTGAGCAAAATACAGACAGAATAATCAAAGAAGCAATCGACCTCTTAACCGCACCTACTATCGAAGAAAAACGAGCTGACCTGATTATTGGCGGTGGGCATTTGGCATTGCAATTACACGAATCAGCAGGTCATGCAACCGAAGCAGATCGTATCTTTGGCATGGAAATCTCCTATGCTGGCAAGACTTTTATCAAACCAAAAATGCTTGGTAATTTCCAATATGGCTCAGATATTGTAAATATCTATAGTGATAGCACTTTGGAGAATGGTCTTGGTTTTCATCTTGTTGATGACGAAGGCGTACCTGCACGTAGAGCAGATATCGTGAAAAATGGTATTTTGCAAGATCAGCAAAGCTCTCGTGAAATCAGTCAAATACTCGGCTTGGAGCCAAGCTCAAATATGCTTGCTACTCATGGCGATGAAATACCATTAGTGAGAATGACAAACTTCTGTCTGGGTGCTGGTAAAGGCTCTCTTGATGAACTAATTAAAAATACAGAAAATGGCTATTTTGTTGACTTTACCAAAACATGGTCGATCGATGATAATCGCTATAATTTCCAATTCACCACAGAAATAGGCTGGAAAATTAAAGATGGCGAGATTGTTGGCATTGTCAAAGAACCTACTTATTATGGAATTACTCCAGAGTTTTGGAACTCATGTGACGCAATTTGCGGTGAAGAAGAATGGGATTTACATGGAACTTTCCACTGTGGCAAAGGAGAACCAGGTCAAGTAAAACACTTATCTCATGGAGTATCTCCAGCACGATTTAGAAATGTTGTAGTCAACGTGAAAGCATAAATAATATCAAATCAGAAATAAAGCCCAACTAATTATTGTTGGGCTTACTTGATTTACTTAAATACGCACAACTAACTATAATTGTTGTTTTTAAGATACTTAAACACTTTGTTTTGGAAAAAGGTTTGACAAATTATTAAATAGCGAATATTATGGCATTTATGACTTATAGAAAAGAATATATTTATGAACAATCAAAAACAATAATAAGGTCAAAAGGCTCGCTTCTGACGAGGCTTGCATGCATTTTCATCACCTTATTATTTGCTATTTCATGGGTGTTAGTATTTGAAAAATTTGAAAAGCCAATAACAAATTTCTCTGATAATAGTTTTGTAATATCCTTTTATAAACTCAATAATTCTCTGTATCAGCTCTTACAATCGGGCAACTTTAAGGCATTTGTCAACGATGTCAGACTTATCCATATGGCTATTTTATTGATAGTTTTAGCTCTTTTTTACTTGGCTTTTTACATGATAATAAGATTATTGACTTATAGAGTTTATTTTGCTATCTATTATTTGAAGAGGCATTTTTCAAAAGAGCAGCTAATTGAGGAGTTATCAAGCTCAGAAATTCACAGATATGACGCAAAAGATGTTAGGTATTTAGTTAAAAGGCTATATAAATACGGGGCATTGGATGAGTTGTGGAACAAAAGACTACAAATCAAAGCAGAGCTTGGAAGTGCTTATGACTACTTTGTCAAAAGCTATAAAGATGATGACAAAAGAATGAGTGAGATATTTTACGAGTCTAATGCGTATAAGACAGAAATAATTGATTATTGGTTTGATCAAAAAAAGGATGATTTACTCTGGTCGGTCAGAAACAGTTCGCCAAAGACAATTTACCCTTATTTTATTGCCAATTATGCAGACGATGAAAAGAAGATGCGTTCTATTTTTTTTGAATCTGATGTGTATAAGCAAAATATTATCGATTTATGGTGCGATAAAAAGCGTTTTGATTTGCTGTGGGACATAAGATTTTTTGGAACAGATATGCTCTACAAAGTCTTGCAAGAGCACTATAAAGATAACGAAGAAAAGTTGAAAATTATTGCTTCTGAATTAGATGCAATTGATGAAAGTAACAAATAGTCTATGTGCTTTGGCAAAGAAGATGCAGATTTATTATATTAATATGTGTTCTTTTTTATCTACACAAATAATCGATATTATTGTATAAAATAGTTAAAATTAAAATATCTAAAGAAAAAGCTTGACTAATTAACATATAAAATGATAATTAAACAAAAAGATTATTATATAGGAGTATAAGATGGGATTGAAACAAAAAAAGCTTGGAATTTACCGTATCTTGAGCATCGTCTTCTTTTTGATATTTGTCTTTGTTTTGACATTGCCAAACATGTTTGATTTAAACAAAGGTCAAAAAACCGAAGAATGTATTAAAAACATGAAAAATGTTGTAGAAGCAGCACAGAAGTATGTAAACGATCGCGGACTGGAAAGAAAGTTTACAATTAATGAACTTGTTAACGGAAAATACCTTGAATACTCACCCGAATGCCCTGAAGAAGGAATTGGAGATAAATATAATATGATTATCGATTTGGAAGAGAATACAGTTGAAGTCAAATGTGCTAACGAAGCAAAACATCCAAATCATAAATTACCTCCAGTTGACATATATTAAGCACTAACATAATGCTTTCTTGATGCATAAGAAGCACTGTTTATATGCATATCTCTTTATTGATTAGAGGTATGCATTTATTCAATATGATTTACAAAACAGTGTTTTGCACATTAAAATTGCGTAATTTTTACTATTATCAAAAAATAAGGATATAAAATGGAATATAAAGAGTTTTTAGAGCTGATATATCAGAGATATTCAGGTAATGTAAAATTAGGATTGGAAAGAGTTGAGAAAATCTTTTCAGAATTAGGTAATCCTGATAAAAAATTAAAAGGGATACACGTTGCAGGCACCAATGGCAAAGGCTCGACCTCATCCATCTTGGAAGCATTGTCTATAGGGCAGGGCAAAACTACTGGCATGAATACCTCTCCGCACTTAATCGACTATTGCGAGAGATTTAGAGTAAATGGTAAAAACCCATCATATTTAGAAATCTTAGAATTGCATAATCGTTTGCAACATGTGTTTGACAAAAATGAAGCATCGTTCTTTGAAATTTCAACCGCATTAGCAATGCAGCTTTTTTTTGAACAAAACCTTGATACATCAATCATAGAAGTTGGACTTGGAGGACGGCTTGATGGCACTAATACATTTAATTCGACAGTAAGCGTCATCACCACAGTGTCATTAGATCACCCCAAAAGTCTTGGAGATAGTATCGAAAAGATAGCATTTGAAAAAGCAGGCATAATCAAAGAAGGCATACCCTTAGTTTTGGGTAAAATAGTGGATAATGCCAAAGAAGTTATTTTGCAAGAAGCAGCTAAAAAGAATGTGCCAGTCTATATTTTTGGCAAAGATTTTTACACTCATAATATCAAAACAGAAAGCGATGGTACTGCTTTTGACTATGAGTTACCAAACAAAAGCATTTCTCTTAAAAACCTAAAGGTCAAATTATTAGGTTCACATCAGGCAACAAATGCAGCAACAGCAATAACAGCGTTTATACTTTATAACGAGGCTTTGGGTAGAGTAATTGATTATGATAAACTCAGAAGTTCACTCATGCAGGTAAATTGGTTTGGCAGAATGCAAATATTAAAGCAAAAGCCATTAGTTTTGATCGATGGAGCACATAATGAAGAAGGTGTAAAGACCTTAGTTGCAAATCTAAAAGAAATGTATCCAAACAAATATTTTCGTTTTGTGGTTGCCATCTTGCGAGACAAAAAGCTTGATATCATGATTGAAGATATCTGTAATTTTGCCCAAGAAATATATATTAGCAAAAACCACTCTGAAAGGGCAGCAGACTTAGACGAGCAAATAGAAGTTGCCAAAAGATTTAACATACCGCATTATGCATGTGACGATCTTTTGAGTGCCTGCAAATCGGCATTTGATAAGACCAAAGAAGACGATATATTGGTCATTACAGGATCGCTTTATACAATTTCAGAAGTATTAAAAGAAAAAATATTCGAGCAATGAGAAAAATACAAAGCTTTTTAGAATATATTGGTTTGAGATTTGCCATAGGCTTTATGAAGTTATTGCCATATTGGTTAAGTGTGCGTCTACTCGCTTATCTTCTATTATTTGGAGGCAAAGTTTTACGTATAAGAAGAAAAGTTGTATTGAGGCAACTCAAGGCGATTTTCCCAGAAAAAACCGATAGAGAAAGAAATATTTTAGCTGATAGCATATATTTTGAATTGGGTAAATCTGTGTGTGAAATTTTTATTGCACCTGATACAAAAGTATTTGAACAAATGGAGTTTGAAGGTGTAGAGCATATAGAAAACCTGGTATCAATGAAGCGTGGGATTATTTTTGTGTCAGCACACTTTGGCAATTGGGAAGTTGGTGCAAGGGCTCTTGCTCAATTTACCGACAAAGTTTCTGCTGTCGTCAAAACACAAAGAAATACCCTTTTTGATAATTATATAAACAAAGCTCGACTTAATGCAGGCATACATACATTATCAATGAAAAGCGCTCTGCGTAATATTATTTTAGCTCTAAAAAAGAATGAAGCAGTTGGATTTTTGGTTGACCAATATGCTGGTAAACATGGCGTAGATATGCCTTTCATGGGTATCGAGACTAAGGTATATACAAGCGTGGCAAAGCTTTCTATCAAAACAAAAAGCCCAATTATTTTTGCATTTGATGTACGAGAAGGATATTATAAACACCACTGTTTTATCTCAGAACCAATTTTTACTGATAATTTAGAATTAAATGATAAAAATATTCTTGACTTAACAGAAAAAATCAATTATACTATTGAGGATTATATACGAAGATTCCCTCACATGTGGTTATGGCTTCACAGAAGATGGAGGAATCTGGAGGAGAGCAAAGATGAAAATAATCCAAGTGGTACCCGAATTAGCAAGCGTTAGCAACAAGTCAAGACAGTCTCAAATTTATGAACAGTTCATCCTAAATTTATCTAACAAACACTCATTTACAATCATGCCATATTATGAGCATTTGAAAATAAGTGAAGGTAAAAACAAGCTAATTGCCGATTTTGCAGATTTTGAAGTAATTCAAACAAATATTCCGATCAGTGATTCTCAATTATATTTAATTAAGCCCAAAAAAGCTCTCTTTAAACAAAAAAGTTCTGAGCAGGATATAAGCTCGGTGTTATTCTTTAATAAAGCTACTGCCGAATATATTGAATCTTTAAACTCAAAATTTATAGTACATTGCCACTCTGCTTTAATAGGCTTTTTACCCCTTTTTTTACAAAATAATAAAAACAAAAGTGCCTGCTTATTTACTCTGCATGATCTGAAAACTGACTATCGATTTAGTAGCAGTGAAATCAGACCTTTCTTAGCAGACAATACTGATCTCATGGGAGCAGATTCTGCTATCAAGCTGGGATTGATATTTAGCGATTTGGTCAATCTCTGCAGCAGAAAATATGCTCAAGAAGTACAAGAAACAGAAAGTGAGTATCAGGATTTATTTAAAAAGATATCAAATAAATTATACGGAATCATGAACGGTATCAGATATGGTGAATGGAATCCAGCCTTAGACAACAAAATACCCTGCAAATACAATCCAAACAATTTATATGGTCGTTTTTATAATAAAGCAATATTGCAAGAGCAGCTTGGATTTGCCAATGAAGACATTCCCTTGCTTTTCTTTGGCTCAAGATTAAACAATGAAAAGGGGTTTAAATTGCTCCTTGATTCTCTCGACATGCTTATAAAAATGCCTATACAGCTTCTTATTTATGGCACAGGTGAAGATTATCCAGAGCAGAAGATTGATGACTTATTAAAAAGTAGCCCCAATATTCGTTATATTAGAGAATACAATGAAGAGTTTATTCATCTTATTCTTGCAGGTTGTGACTTTTATCTTTTGCCTTCAAAACATGAACCAGATGGCATTTCCTTTTTGTATGCACTCAAATATGGCATTATTCCTATTGCCTATTACACTGGTGGTTTGGTAGATGCTATCGGTGATATGACTTGCGTAGATAAGAACAAAATAAATGGCTTTTTCTTCAATAATTATGATAGTAATAGCTTTATTGCTACAATACGTGAAGCTATCGAAGTGTGGAAAGACAAACAGTTGTTTGCAAAATATATGAAAAATGCAATGGATGCCGATTGGTCGTGGAAAAGCTCTGTGCGACAATACGAGGCATTATATAAAAAAGCAGAGCAATTAAGCTCTGTCAATGAGGAGTAAAAATGAAAAAAGCAATATTTATCTCGGTTTTACTTATTGCAATATTATTGCCAGCAAACCTTCATGCACGCAGATTTGCACGTTGGTATACTAATATGGGTGAATTTACTGCTGAAATTAGAAATGAAATAATGCCCATAACTGGCGATAATTTCTTGGAATTGGCTTTGACAAATTTCTATGATAATTTGATTTTCCACAGGGTTGTAGCAGGCTTTGTTATACAAGATGGTTGCCCAAATGGTACGGGTACAGGTGGACCTGGATATACAATAGAAGATGAAAGCTCACCGCTTATTTTGCACGATAGAGCAGGAATATTATCTATGGCAAAGTCTTCGCAACCAAACTCTGCAGGCTCGCAATACTTCATCACACTTGGATCATTCCCACATCTTGATGGAACATATGCCGCATTTGGCAAAGTAATAGAGGGCTTAGATATTGTCTATGAAATTGGACGTGTACCTGTCAATGCCAGCGATAAACCGATTGTACCAGTGGTGATTGACTCAATCCGTGTTTTAGGCTTAGAAGTCCAAGATATCATGCCAGCAGATACTCTTTTAACGGCTGAAGCTGGAAATTCAATAGACTTCTCAATCGATGCTTATGATGTAAATGAATTTGTTGAAGCAAGCTATCAATGGCTAGTTAACGACGATCTTTTGCTATTGGATAATGCTGCTTTTAACTATACTTTCGAAGATGCTGGAGAATATATTGTAACATGTATTGTCTCAGACTCGCATGTCGATTTTACACACAAATGGTATATATCAGTCGAGCCAAATTCTATCTCAGACTTATTTACCCAAGTAAAACCTCTGCAGATTATTGCAAGCTATCCAAACCCATTTAACGATGAAATAAATCTGATATACCAAACAAAAAGCAGTAACACAGTGGATATAAGCATTTACGATATCAAAGGTAGACTTGTAAATAAGTATCCAAATATCAATGCTTTAAATGGTGAAAACAATTGGCAATGGAATGGTAAAAACTCACTAAACAACAAAGTAGCTAATGGTATATATCTATATAAAATAGATGCAGGCAATACCTCTGCTGTTGGAAAAATGATTCGCATATCTGATTAATAACAACAAGAAACTTTTGCATTGATATTTACTCAAGGCTCAAATGCTTGTTTAACATAATTATCGTCATCTGATAGCAGCTTATAATATTCTTTTCAATACAAAAGGCTTATTATTTTTGACTTTATTGATAAAGGAGCAAACATTAAAAGAATAAAAAAACTATTCTATAAAGTTGATAAAAGCTTACATCCAGCAAATATGAAAATCACAGGTAAGTGTAATCTATGTGGAGAATGCTGCAAAAACCTAATTATTATTCATAATGGCGAAGCAATTGCCGATATTGAAACATTTAATCAAATCAAAAAGAATAATGAATTTTATCAGAATTTAACTTTTAAAAGTATTTGTAGCTCTGGCTTTGCCCGGTTTTCGTGTAATTATCTTATTGATAATCGTTGTTCCATATATAAAAACAGACCAGATGAATGTCGCTCTTATCCGACTGTGGCAATGTTCAAACATGGTGGTCAGTTGCTCCAGTCTTGTGGTTATAAGATTGGAGCAAGAAAACCATTCTCTTATTTTTTAAAGAATAATATGTAAGAGCTAATCCCTATTATACAAATCTCTTGTATATACTTTATCTTCTACATCCTCCAAAATATCATCCATTCTATTACTTACAATCACATCAGATATTTTTTTAAATTCATCGACATCTTTTATAACACGAGAATTATAGAATGTCTCGTCTGTTAAAACAGGCTCATATACCACAACCTCAATGCCTTTCGCCTTTACTCTTTTCATAATGCCTTGAATTGAAGAAGACCTAAAGTTGTCAGAATCAGTTTTCATTGTAAGCCTATAAACGCCTACAATGCTTGGTTTTTTTGCGATTATCATATCTGCTATATGATCTTTTCTTGTTCTATTGGCATCAACAATAGCGGTGATGATATTATTTGGCACATTTTCATAATTTGCACGCAATTGCTTTGTGTCTTTAGGCAAGCAGTATCCGCCATAGCCAAATGATGGGTTATTATAATGCGAACCAATTCGTGGATCAAGTCCAACACCCTCAATTATTTGTTTTGTATTTAAGCCACGCAACTCTGCATAGGTATCGAGCTCGTTAAAATAAGCAACACGCAGTGCAAGGTAAGTGTTTGAAAAGAGCTTAATTGCCTCAGCTTCTGTAGCGTCAGTAAAGAGCATAGGCACATCTTTTTTGATCGCTGCATCTTGCAAAAGCTTAGCAAAAACTTCTGCTCTTTCAGATATTTCTCCGACTACAATTCTTGATGGATAAAGATTATCATAAAGTGCCTTACCTTCACGAAGAAACTCTGGGGAGAATATCAGATTCTCGGTATTAAAACGTTGTCTCATCTCTTTTGTAAATCCGACTGGCACAGTTGATTTGATAATCATTACAGCATTGGGATTTAATTGTGTAACCTTTTCAATCACGTATTCGACAGTATTAGTATTAAAATAGTTTTTATTAGGATCATAATCAGTAGGTGTAGCAATAATCACGAATTCAGCATCGCTATATGCCTTTGCTTCATTGGTAGTTGCATGCAAATTAAGCTTTTTATTAGTCAAAAAGTCTTCGATTTCTGCATCTACAATAGGTGATTTTCTTTGATTTATCAAATCTACTTTTTTTTGTACAATATCCAAAGCGGTTACTTGATTATGTTGTGCCAATAAAACCGCCATTGACAACCCTACATAGCCTGTTCCTGCAACGCTTATTCTCATCTCTTCTCCTTTTTGCATTTTATATCATTATAGACATGATTAGTTTATTTGCAGTTTTTGTCAATGGAAAATACCACAATTTGTCTATCATCATTAAGATAGCTAAATCAGTGCAGATTTAATAAAGCTTTGCAAGGAGCCTAAAACACTTATAATCCAAACTAATTGTGTGTGTCATTTATTGTTCAATTTTGTTGTAATCATATAACTTTTGAAGTATTAAAGCTGTTCAATTGTTCCATACCTACTCACAACAATATCTGATATATAGCATTTGAATCAATTATCTATGCACAGAATAAATCAGTGCAATACAGTTTTTAATATAAGAGTAAAAAAGTTGTTGACAACATATGCAGGGAAAATTATTTTTGGATTAGGAAACGTAGGCTATTAATTAATTAGTTTTATTAGGATTGAGGGTTAAATGAAAGTAGCAATTCAAAACTATCTAAATGAGCATATTTCGGAAAATGCAAAAATCATCGAGATAAAGAAAAGTAATAAACCTTTAAAGTTTGTTAGATATGGGCTTAAGAAATTCCAAGAGCTTAATATTCGATATAAAATCAACAAACAAGAGTATGCACTTAAATTAATTATCAAGAAATATCCCGTTATTGATGTACCCATGATGATTTCTAAAGATACAAATTATCGTGAAATACAATTTTTTTCAGCAGATATAAAGAAGATATTTTCACGATTCTTTGATATACCTGCCCTGTTTGTTGATACACGTGCAGTATTTATGCGTGATTTTGTTATTGATAAAAAGCAGTTTGGTCCTCCAATATTACCAACAAAAGAGCAATTAAAAGTGTTAATAACTCGCACAGCTATCAAAGATGCAAAGCTTGCTGGGCAAAATTGGGAATATGCGTGTCAGTTTCAAGATATTTTTGATTTTATGTACAGAACTTTGACAGATGCACTGACACAACAAGAAGCTGCTCATTTAAAAAAAGAATGGCCCTGGTTTCAATCTTGCCTCAAAAGATTTCTTAAACAAATTGGCAGTGCCAGATTAGATAAAATAAAAACCAAATTCAGTCCAGCTAAAATGAAAAGATTCCTCAAGTCTGTTCCATTTACTCTCCATCATGGAGACTTTTTTTATGCAAATATCGGTTTCAACGAAGAGTTAAAGCCTATGGTTATAAATTGGGAAATGCTTAGTTATGCTCCAATCGGGTATGATTTTGTTACTTTAACTAAAGACATTCCACCCTTAGACTTTTGTGATTGTTATGAAGAGTGGTATGTGGAGGCATATAATAATGCATGTGATAACCCCATCACAGTCAAGTCTTTCACAAATATTGCTGAAAAGCTTAAAAACTTCCAATTTATGGCAATTAATACGCTCGAAATGCTATACGAGCATAAGTGGACAGACGAAATGGGTAAACAAGAGCGCGAAGCTAAAATGAAATACTTTATTGACAGGTTAGACAGTGTATTAACACAAAGCTGACTATTCAGTCTTCATTCTTTTTTCCCATTGAATTATTTCTTTTTTCTTATTCAAGGCTTTTAATATATCCAAATACATTGTTTGAATTTCTTCGAGCGAATAAATTGCCTCTGAATCAGAGATATCCTCACCTTTCATTTTAAATGCGTCTTGCATAATATCATATGCAAGCTGATATTTTCTTTGTTGTAAATAGGCGTCTGCTAACATTAGATACGCATCATAATGATCAGGATCTGATGCTATCGCTTTGATTATCAACTTCTCAGCATTTTCATAGTCTTTTATTTTTAAATAAGCTTCTCCTTTGTGTCTCAGTGCACATGTCCAACCAGGCATAATTTCCAATAACATATCATAAATCGTTATTGCATGCTCAAAATGACCCAAATCGAGCAAGATATTTGCAGTTTGAAATTTATCTATAACAGACAATGAATCGATGTGCTCCAAAACACGATTAAGGCTGTTTTGCATCTCAATATATACTGTATTCAGATAATAAGCTTGGCTTGTCGCATCATTTGATATCTCACTTTGGGTCCCATAAAAAGTTACAGCTTTTAAAAAATTATTCAGGCTTTGCTCATGATAGTATTCCAGAAAAACCTTATTATCTGTGTGTGCAAATAAAACAGTTGGCAATAAAATTACTATAAGTATTATATATTTCAAAATTAACTCCATTAAAAAAAGAGGCATCTCTCACGAAATACCTCTGTACAATAATTATGCTTGGCGCACTTCTTTTACTTCGGGTATATGTTCTTTTAAAACTCGCTCAATTCCTGCTTTTAATGTCAAAGTAGCCATTGGGCAACTGCCACAAGCACCTTTGAGACGAACTTCCACAATGCCATCGTCAGTGATATTAACAAGTTCAACATCGCCGCCATCTGCTTGTAGCGACGGTCTAACTTTTTCGAGCATTTCAATTACTTTTTCTTTCATTGTTCCTCCAGTATTTTTATATAAAATAATCTAATTGTATAGATAATGCAAACATTTTTATTATTTTATCAATGCTTTTGCACATAATATGTATATTACTCAAACTAATATGCTAATCTACGACTATATATCAAATATCTTTGTAAACTTATATAGTTGACAAATAGTTCACTAATTCTTTAATCTTTTTCTGGTGCTCGATAGGGCATTCATTCAGTATTCTCGCTTTATTTGTATCAAAGTATTGGCTATAGCTGGTATCTTGATCTAAGCGATAAGCAAGAAAGTTCTGTAAAAGATTGTATGCAGATTGTTTTTGTGAATCTAACAAATGATATATCTTTGCTTCTATCCCGCTGCTTATTGCCAACCATAGACCTTCTGCTGAAACAGAGCAGTTTGTGATAGGCTCATCATGACGAAAAATATGAAATGGCATGTTTTCCTTAAGATCAAAGATTACAACGCTATATTTTCTGATAATAGCGACAAAGTTCGTATTTGTCCAGAAAAAGCAACTATTAATCTTCTGGTCCGAATTGTAATTAGCGATAATATTTTTTGAATACATTTCATAAACAGAGAGTGTGGATCTTTCTTTGACTTCCAAACAAACAGAAAAATATCTTACATCTTTTGAAAATGCAACACAGCTTACACTATTATCAAATTCTTGGCTCCATACTATTTCTGTTGTTTCAAGCTCATATATCCTTACCTCACCTTTCCATCTATCTCCCAATCCAACAATCATATAGCGGCTATTTGACGACACATCTATGCAGTTTATTGCTCGTTTTGATTTTATAATATACTCGGGCTTTTTTCCGTCAATATCAATAATAACTAATTCATAAAAACCATATGATATTGCATATTTATCGTTATTTGTGATGATTATATTGTTAATAAACTGACTTTGTTTGATTTGTTTAATTGTCTTTTTATTTACATAGTCAAAGAATTTCACCTCATTTTCTCTTCGTTCTGCAAGGATACTCTTCTTTTTCGCATAAGCCATTAGTTCAAAGTTTGCATTTTTCTTCTCAGCTTCACCTGCTGTGAGGCTTGTTAGATCAAACATTTTTACTTGATAATCTCTATCTTCTGATATATAATATTTATTGTCAGGTGTCGCAATAAGGTGAGTTATCTCGCTGCTATGATAATATTTAAACATATTATTGTTTGCAAGCTCAACAATTTGAATTGTCTTTTCGTTTCCAGAGCTTGCAATATATTTTGAATCAGCACTAAACGCAATGTGATTTATTGCCATAAGATGCTTAATTGTAAACACATAAACAAGGCTGCATGGGTTACACAAAGATTTTACCAAAGTTAAAAGAATGTTTGGGCTTACTTGGTTCCTATTCAAATAATTAAAGTAATAGATATTTATAGAGTCATCCAACACAAGATTTTCGTTATAAATCTTATTAGAGCCTTCAAATCGATCTGTATTGATCAGTTTTTTCATAATCATTTTTTGAACAGCTAATAAAGGCGTCTTTTGAAATGTATTTATCAATACTTCGATTATGTGATCAGAGTCCTCATTTTCTTCAAGATTCAAGGTGTTTAATGAAAATATAAAGTCATTCAAGCTCACCAAATTTGCAATCTTTACGCTTGCTACATCTTTGAGCCTTACAAGCGGTGCTGGGCTTGTGATCCGTGCTGTCATTTTGTCTAAATAGTCTTGAATAGCTTGTTTCTCATGTTCTATATCTTCTACGATCTTTGTATCCTTATTAAATGCCCTCAAATCAATACGATACCCTGTGAGGGGCTCATCATAAAAACTAAGCTTTACAAATATATCCTGTGAATAGAAAGGTATCCGATACAACTCTGTGTCATTCAACTGCTCAATCATTTGTTTATAATTTTGAGCTTTGATATTAGCTTTCCCGCTGCTATTGTCATACATATCATTAAAAAACAAAATTGCATCAGCCATAACGGTTTTACACATATTTCTATCTACCAAATGTGATAAAGTTAACAGTCTATGATTCAGGTTTTGCATGGAATCATCAAATATTTGTTGGAAGAAATAGCATATGTGCTCGAGTCCCAAAGAAGCACAATCTTCAACCAAATAATAATAGTTTTCAATATCGGAAAGCGAAAACTTAAGTTTTGGTACTTTCATGTATTTTTCGATACCATAAGCCCACAAAAGCATAAAAAGCTGTTGTCTTTCATTCAATCGGGAAAAGAAATTTATCAATAATGCCTTATTAATTGTTATCAAACTGATATATGGTTCCCAAAAGAGGAGGAATTCATTAATATCACATTCATGGGTTTTTATGATCGCTATCTGAATATAATCATAATTATAATTATCTTTTAGATCTTTATTATGAATCATCAACTTTAAAATTTCACCTTTTATTGAAGAATCTAATGAACTGATAAATTCATCTTGATCAACCTCGTTAGACTTGATCATTGAAAAAATTCTTGAAATCAACATATATTTATGATCTGATTCATACAAAGCTTTGATGCTATCAGGATTACCAAGCTTTAATAATTTGTCCAAAATATATTTTGCTCCTGTATCACTAACCTTGCCAAGCAGGTCAATCTTGGCATCCATTTGGTCAAAATACTTAGACATTAGATAATCAATAATCTGAATTTCTGAATCACTTTTCAAGAGCTTAAATAAAACTGACTCAGCATCTATATTGATCAGATGATAGATAATCTCAGTTTTAAATTCTTTTGTGGTTTTCTCATAAATATCATACATTTTATCTGGTAAGCTACCATACTGCTCTTTAATCAATTCAAATAAATCAAGTGATGGCGATTTTATAAATAACTTTTCAATAAAAGACCCTGCATTGAGTTCTAATAATCTTGAGAGTATTTGACCTTTCATAGCTTGATCTTTTTCCTCAAGATAGGCTTCACTCAATTTTTCTGGACTGTTTTTAATAAACATAAAATATAACATTCAATCACCACTATACATTATTTATAAGCAAATATAATAGAAAGCTTATACTTGTCAAGATACTTTTTAAATTTACAAAACTTAATGTAAAATAGGGCAATTTGATATAAAATTGCCCTATAAATACTTGAAGATCATATAACTTTTTGATGAAAACTTAAAACTTATAAGTCAACCCAATATTGCCAGAAATCGAATTTGCGTTATAAATACCATTTTTATTGTTATCAATAGGGCTTTGCTTGGTAATTTCACGCTCTGTAAACATCACATATTGCATATTCAAATCAACTGTCCACTGTCCAATGTCATGACCATATCCTGCATTAAGGCTAATTTTGTCATTTATATCGGGAAATGTTGGGGAGAATGTCTCTTCTGGTATCGGAGACTGATCCCAGAAAATACCGCCACGATAAGCACTATTATTATGTTTATATTCTGTAACCAAGCTGATTCTATTTGTGCTTTCCCACAAGAAATCTAATTCTTTTTCATTCAAGTTAAGACTTGTGATAGGTTGATCAAACTTCACCTTGATTGACTTCATTGACTTCCACATTGTCAGAGCATAATCCAAGTTTACTTTCAAATTATCATTAGCTTGCCAAGATATACCAAAACCAATATCGCCTGGTAAATTCAAATCAGCGGATATATCAGATTTGCCGCCAACTTTTAAAGAATCTGGTCGCCACAAATACACATCAGCATCGCCATCGAGTGCCACTTTAGCTGGTGTTTTGCCACTGATTCCAAAAGTCAATACATCATTTGCCTTAAAGAGCAAACCAAAGTTGACTCCAAAACCTATACCGCTGCCCTAAAGATTAGTTGTAATTGGCATATAAGGGTATAAGTCGCCTAAAGCAGGATTAAAGTCAACAGTCTTTAGCTGAATTAAGCTATAATAAATGCTTAAACCAGTGCCTATAGACAAATTTTCCTTCACTTGATAGGCTGCTGTTGGGTGAATATCTACAATTGCTAAAGAGCTCATCAATTCTTCTTTTGGAAAACCATCAAGATATTGTGTTGGCATTGTGCCTTGAGGAGTAACAATCCCGCTTGGCAACTGATATGCATCCCAAGTTGCACCCAAACCGTATGGCACAAATATGCCAAGTGCAAACTTTAACACTGGGCTTTTGGCAAACACTATTGAACCAGAGGGGAAACTGCGTAAAATACTCTTTGCTTCATATTCCTTGTGTTCATAGCCTGGTAAGCAAATAGGTGTGCCAAGTATAAGTGTACCCTTATTTTCTCATTTGCTTGAAGGCATGATAAATGTGCCTCCCAAATCAAAGCTGTTTTGCTCTAAAAAACCAAGACCTGCTGGATTCCAATATACGGCTGAGCCATCATCTGATAAGCCTCTAAATGCACATGCCATAGATGTTGCCCTCGAACCGACACCTGTCAAAGCGAACCCACCAGCAAACAAACTGTGAGAAATGAATAGCATTATTAAGACTATTAGTAACTTGTTGACCTTCATATATCTTCCATATTATGAATTTGACTCAATTAAAGCAAAAGTACAAAATAAGTCAAGAGTTATTTTTTATTCTGTAATGTAAAACCCCGTTAATATGCATAAAACTTTGAGAATTTAGTCAAAAAAATATAATCTCTGTGAATAGTTCATCATATTAATTCAAAGTATAATACACTCCACAAACAAAAACAAAAGAATATTCTTTGCAAATCACTTTTATATACCTCTTGAGTTTATCTTTTTTCTCTCTTATTTAAATGTAACGAGCTATGCAAAACACAGCTGTTTTCAGTAATTTTACTGAAAACCGCTTTTGTTTTTATACTAATTCTCTCCAGCAATTTCATGAGCATCCCGTTACCATCCCGTTACCATCCCGTTACTATCTCGGAGAATAAGGGGGATATGAGAGGAGTTCAAGAGAGAATCAAAACTCATTTCAATCATGATCTTATAATGTTTTTTTCTTTATTATTTATTATTTTTCAATATTTCAAAATTGTGCTTGACAAGTTTTGCCTTTTTAAAGATTTTGTAATTAATGATACATTCACGGGGGTGAATGGATTCGACAGGGATAGAGTGGATTATTGATGCGTGTCGGGGAGCTAACCTACCCGTTAAACTGGTTGGAACGCATAAATGCAAACGAAAATTACGCTTTAGCTGCTTAGGTGGCTACGGTCTTGATGAGATGGCAACGTGCTCTGAAAAGATTGTTATTCATTGTTGCTACTTTTAGTTCATGCTTATAGGCTAAAGGGAAATTCATAAGCTGGGTCAATCAAATTTTTGATTATTTTATATGATTGA
>JAJBBH010000040.1 GCA_020532185.1 Candidatus Cloacimonadota bacterium
ACACCATATACGAAAGAACAAACAAATATCGTATGTACAAGTTTCCGACTTGTACACCAAAAAAACATCATATACGAAAGAACAAACAACTCTCGTATGTACAAGTTTCCGACTTGTACACCATAAAACCATTTTTGAATAAACCTAACGGTTAATCTTTTGAACAGAGACAAGCCATATACCACATAAGTTTTCGTCTTTGACAGATATTTGCCGCGACAGTATTCACATGTCTTTATTTCTATCAATTTTCTCTCATTTACATATTAAACGAAGACCATTTGGAAGCCTTTTCACTCCCCCTACTTTCCCCCTCATTCTCCAAGATAGCAAGGGGATGGTAACGGGATGGTAACGGGATGGTATAGAAAAGTCAGGGAGTTTCTATAAAGTATGCCAGAAACCTCCAAGAAGATTTCAAGACCTATTTCGTGGTATCGCAAGCCCTAATGATTTATTAAGACCAATTCCAAAAGTAAATCTAAACCCATTTGCTTTGTTCTTATGACCTGTTTGTTTTCCTTCAAAAAAGTATTAAGCATTAAATAAAAAAAATGATTGACTTAAAAGAGCTTCTAAAGAAATTGTGTCTTGAAAGGCAAACAATGATTAAAGAAATTGTTAATATACAGACTAATAGCAAGATTGAGATGATCGATATCACTACTCATGTCGCAAGTTTTGTGCAAAATAATCAGATAAAATCGGGTCGAGTATCCGTTTTTATTCCCCACACAACAGCTGGCGTAACGATAAATGAAAACTGTGATGATGATGTACAATATGATCTGAATACAGCACTTAATAAGCTATTTCCCAACAATATAAACATTAAGCACTTTGAGGGTAATTCTCAAGCTCATTTACTATCCTCATTAATCGGTGTTTCTTTGGATATCTTTGTTGAAGATAACAAGTTAATGCTTGGCAAATGGCAAGGTATTTATTTTTGGGAGTTTGACGGCTCACGTAAACGTCAATTTTATATTATCAAAGCTGAGTAAAAAAAGAAGATGAATAATAGAGTTGATTTAACACAAGGTAATATTGCAGTTCAATTGACAAAAGTGTCTATACCCATCATGATGACAATGTTTATACAAATGGCGTATAATCTTACTGATATGATCTGGATTGGCAGCATTGGAAGCGGTGCAGTAGCAGCTGTAGGTACAGCAGGCTTTTTTACTTGGGTAAGTAATGCGATGACTTTTATGCCAAAAGTTGGTCTTGAAGTTACCGTAGCTCAAGCAACAGGTAAAAACGACCAGAATGAGCTAAAAGTGTTTATGGCAAATGGTTTGATGTTATCTTTGTTTATTAGCATACTTTTTAGCATAGTGATTTTTTTAATGGCAAAACCTTTTATCAGTTTTTTCAATTTAGGGGATAATGTCAATAATTATAATCCCACAGCTGCTGGAATTTCTTATTTAAAAATAATCTCAACAGGACTAATATTTTCTTTCTTAAACCCCTGTTTTTCTGCCATCTACAATGGTATGGGCAATAGTAAGCTCCCATTTTATTATAATTCTGTAGGTTTGATAATTAACGCAGCACTTGATCCACTATTGATATTTGGGATATGGTTTTTCCCAAAGATGGGAGTCAATGGTGCAGCTATTGCAACAGTTTTTGCACAGTTTGCTGTCACATTACTATTTGTATTTCGTTTAAAAAAAGATTTTGATTATGTAAGAAAACTAAATGAGTTTCTAAAGTTAAGCAAATATCACTTGTTACGTATTTTAAAGATTGGAACGCCACCTGCACTGCAAAGCGTTTTCTTTGCCTCAATAGCAATGATTATTGCTCGCATAATTGTGCAATGGGGACCAATACCAATAGCAGCACAAAAAGTTGGCACACAGATAGAATCTCTTTCATGGATGACAGCTGGTGGTTTTTCTACTGCTTTAAGTGCATTTGTGGGTCAAAATTATGGAGCTGGAGAGATTAAGCGTATTTGGAAAGGTTTTGTAACTGCAATGTATATTATGGGCGGTATCGGACTATTTGTGAGCTTACTTTTAGTAATATTTCCAGGACCTCTGTTTAAAATATTTATTAGAGAAGCAGATGCTGTTGCAGTCGGTATTCCATATTTGAAGATTCTTGGTTATTCACAATTCT
The DNA here is from genome assembly GCA_020532185.1 of Candidatus Cloacimonadota bacterium. Classification (GTDB taxonomy): domain Bacteria; phylum Cloacimonadota; class Cloacimonadia; order Cloacimonadales; family WRIO01; genus JAGOCT01. The sequence goes on from JAJBBH010000040.1 coordinate 2,137, forward strand.
TTATGTGCCTGGAAATAGCGACAGGTGGTGCCTTTAATGGCTTAGGCAAATCGCTTACTCCGTCAATAATTGGCGTTAGTTTAAATATAATTCGAATCCCAGCAGCCTTATTTCTTTCAAGTTTTATGGGATTAAACGGTGTTTGGTGGGCAATAAGCGGCTCCAGCATGTTGAAAGGCATAGCATTGGTCACTTGGTTTACTTATTACTATAAAAAAAGATATTGTCATTTAGAACATAATACTTTGGAGGTATAGATGAATAAAAAAGCAGTTTTAGCGCTCGGTGGGAATGCGATAATCCAAGCTGGGCAAAAAGGTACCATATCTGAACAATTCAAAAATACACGCGAAAGCCTAAATGGTATAGTTGAGCTTGTAAAACAAGGTTATCAGTTAGCTATCACTCACGGCAATGGACCTCAAGTAGGCAATATGCTAATTCAGCAAATGGCAGGCATAGACAAAGGTATTGCTCCTCTGCCTCTTGGTGTGCTAAATGCAGCAACTGAAGGGACAATGGGATATATGATTGAGCAAAGCTTGCAAAATGCTTTTCATGCAAATCAAATCGAGAGAGAAGTTGTAACTATTGCTACACAAGTAGTTGTTGACAAAGATGATCCAAGTATCAAAAGTCCCAGCAAGCCTGTTGGTCCATTCTATTCAAAAGAACAAGCAGAAAATATGCAAAGGGAATATGGATGGACAATAGTAGAAGATGCAGGCAGAGGCTATCGTCAAGTAGTCCCCTCCCCTATTCCAAAAGAAATAATACCCTTTAAAACAATCAAAAGCCTCGTGGAATCGGGCAAAATTGTAATTGCCTGTGGCGGTGGCGGAATTCCAGTGTATCGTACTTTAGATGGCAGCTTGGAGGGTATTGACGCAGTGATTGATAAAGATTTTGCATCTGGTCTCTTAGCCAAAGATATCGATGCTGATTATTTGGTAATTCTAACTGGTGTTGATCGTGTTGCGATAAATTATGGTAAAGCAAACCAAACAGATCTCGAGTCAATGACAGTCGAAGAAGCAAAACAATACATGGCAGATGGACAGTTTCCAAAAGGTTCGATGGGTCCAAAAATTGCAGCAGCTATCAGGTTTTTAGAAGATGGCGGTAATACAGTATTGATCACCTCAATAGAGCGTATTGTTGATGCATTTGCAGGTAAAACAGGCACATTAGTCGTTCGATAAAATTAAAAGTGAACAGGTAACTCCCTTAATTAATAGTTTTTCTTGTTCACTTCATTTATATTTTTTTGATATCTTACCAGAAGCAATAATTCTTATATTTTAGATATATTTTATAATAAATAGAAAACGCTTGACAAAATAAATTGTATATTATATTAGTAAATGGAGGAAATAAATTATGGCAAGAAATACAGAATCAAAACTAAAAAGTGAGATATTCGCATTAATAAAAGAGAATCAAGAGAGCTATTTGGCAACATCTCTCAACAATCAACCATTTGTGAGACCTTTAATCCTCTTCTATGCATGGGGTCGTTTTTGGTATATAAGCTTGAAAAATGAGGCAAAAACAGCACAACTAAAGAATAATAATAAAGTAGAAGTATGCATACCTTTGCGTGATAGCGGGCATACAGGCTATATAAGAGCAAGTGGTATAGCCAAGATTATCAAAGATCATAATTTGCGTTATGACGCAATTGATTTCTGTTATTTTTTTGATGAATACTTTGAGGGTGCAGATGATCCAAATTATATTCTTATTGAGCTGCTATTCGATCAAATGGAGCTTATGAGACCTGGTGAAAGTTACTCTGAAAAAGTGAATTTGTAACAAATGGATACTCAAAAAGAAAAAAAAATCATTGCATTAGCTATTATAACAGCATTTACATTAAGCATATATGTTGTGGAGTTGTTAATCCCTAAACCATTGCCTTTTTTGAAATTAGGCTTAAGCAATATAATGATAATTTATATGCTTTTTTCAGGTTTGATAATTGAGGCTTTTATTGTAACTATTGCCAAAACCATAGTAGGTGGCTTTATCGTAGGTACTTTGTTTAACCCCACAACGCTGATGTCTTTAAATGGCGGTATTTTATCTTATTTGACGATGCTTTTGTTGATTAAATCGAAAATCAGTTTTTCTGTGATAGGCATCAGCATTATTGGCTCTGTGGCACATAATTTAGCTCAATTGGTAACAGTCAAATACATTGTATTTCAAGATCAAAAAATCTTTTACCTGTTTCCATTTTTGTTGATATTTGCTCTCATAACTGGTATTATCACTGGCTATATTGCATTATTATTAATAAAACATATAAATCTGAGACAATTCTATGAAAAAATTAGTGTTTAAGTATTTACAAATTTTACTTGGTATAACAGTATTTTTTATTGGAGCAATAAGCGGAATCTTTTACTTCTATAGCAAAGAATTACCTCCTGTAGAAGATGTACAAAGCTATAAAATCAGTGCGGGATCAGAAGTTTATGATTGCAATAACAAGTTGATTCACGTCTTTCATATGGAAAATAGAAAGCTCACCACATATGATAAACTTCCGCCACATTTGATTAATGCGATCATCACTATAGAGGATGGTAACTTCTTTAATCATTGGGGAATAGACGTCTTCGCAATTGTAAGAGCAGTTATAGTTGATATAAAAACATGGAATTTTGCCCAAGGTGGCTCAACAATTACCCAGCAACTTGCCAGAAACATGTTTTTGACAATGGATAAGAAGATTCCACGAAAAATAAAAGAAGCTATGTTGGCAGTACTTATCGAAAAAAACCTTACCAAAGAAGAAATATTAGAAATCTATTTTAATAAAATCTATTTTGGAGGAGGTGTTTATGGTGTTGAAACAGCGTCATATAAGTATTTTGGTAAAGCTGTGCAAGATATTAGTATAGCAGAAGCTGCACTTCTCGTCGGAATGGTGCAAAGACCAAATTACTATTCACCAATTAATAATCCCAAACAAAGTATTCAGAGACGAAACTTTGTATTAGGAAGAATGTATAAAAAAAATGTAATAACTGATGTGCAATATGAAAATGCAATAAATGAATCGTTAGAAAGCGCAGAAGGAATGACAGCTGACAGCTTTATATATGATTATTTTATTGATTACATTCGTATTAAACTGGAAAGAAAATACGGAACAGAGCAGCTGTTTACAGGCTCATTAAAGATTTATACAACCGTAGATTATGATTTGCAAAAACTGGCTAACACTTCTTTAAATAATCACTTGGATTATCTTGAAAGCCGTAGAAATTATTCTGTAAAATATAATGAATTCTCTAAAATAGCTCCAAATATCAATGCAGATTATTTACAAGGTGGAGTTTATGGGATTGATCCCCTTACTGGCTATGTAAAAGTAATGGTTGGCGGTAGAAATTTTTATCATAGCAAATTTAACCGTATGACACAAGCACGAAGACAAGCAGGCTCTGCTTTTAAACCGATATTATATACAACAGCATTAGAAAAAGGCTATACACCCGCTACCATTATCCATGATAGCCCTGTTGTCTTTGTTAAAAAAGATAAACCAAATGAAGTGTATTGGGAACCAAAAAACTATGACAAGGATTTTAACGGTTATGTAAGCTTGAGATATGCTTTGAATAAATCTTTGAATGTTGTAGCTGCAAAATTGATATACGATATTGGACCAAATAACGTTGCCAATATGGCAGAAACATTTGGCTTAACAACAAATATCCCACCTTATTTATCTATTGCGGTGGGCAGTTGTGAAGTTATCCCTGCTGAATTAATAAGTTCTTTTGGTATATTGGCTAATGGTGGTGCTAAAGTTGAACCAATTTATTACACAAAAGTCACTGATAGTAGGGGTAAAGTATTGGAATTAAATCTACCAAATAGTACCAGAGTACTCGATCCAAAAGTTGCCTGGCTGATGACAGATTTATTAAAATCAGTTGTCAATCAGGGCACAGCAGCCAGCATAAGAGCTTATGGGTTTGATTATCCCTGTGCAGGGAAAACTGGAACCACAGACGATTACCGCGATGCATGGTTTATTGGATATACACCCAACCTCGTGTTGGGAGTATGGACAGGCTTTGACAGCAATAAAACAATGGGCAATAATATGACAGGAGCAGGGACTACAATACCTATCTGGGTACCAATAGCAAAAAAAGCGTGTGAAGATTTAAAGAACGATGGGGTTGATGTTTATGCAGACTTTTTTAGACCTCAAGGGATTGTGGAAGAGAATATCTCAAATGTAACAGGTTTTTTGGCAAACTATAGAAGTAAATCAGTTAGCAAAGAGTTTTTTATTGAGGGAACTGAGCCAAAAGTGTATTCTGATACTCTGTATTATAACTTTTCTCCATCTCAAATTAATCAGCGCGATGATGATACTTTATTTGTTAAGGAAGTATATAGATAGTGTTGTTTGTCATAACTTTAATTAGCTTTATTATTTATGCATTTTTTGTACTTATCTTTATAAAAAACATCAAAGTACATCACAAAGTTGACTGCAAACATAGTGAATTAGTATCTATTGTTTGCAGTGCACGAAATGAAGAGAATAATATCAAAAACTTGCTCGATGCCTTATTGAAACAAGATTATGACCTAAAACTTATGCAAGTAATAGTGGTCGATGATTGCTCCACAGATCAAACAATAAAAATACTAAGTGAATATAAAAGCTTATTCCCCGATTTTGAATACTTTACTGCAAAAAATAGAGAACAATCAATCTCTCCAAAAAAGAATGCCCTTTCTCAAGCAATGCAAAGAGTAAAACATAATATAGTGTTGACAACAGATGCAGATTGTATTCCTTCAAAAACTTGGGTAAATGGAATGGTAGATGCCTTTATCAAGCAACCAGAGGCAGATATGGTAGTAGGCTTTTCGGAGACAGATACAACCGAAAAGATAATTGCCTTTAATAAAAAGAAAAAGAGTATTTTTGTTAATATTCCAAATCATTTGTTATTCGAATACTTTGATTTTTTAACCTTGATGTTTGCAACTGCTGCATCTCTCAATGCTAATCTATATTTTTCTTGTAGCGGACAAAATCTGTCATTTAAAAAGACTTCTTTTGATAAAGTTGGTGGTTATGAGCCAATAAAAAACTATATTTCTGGAGATGATCTGCACTTAATGCAACTGTTTAATAAAAACAATATGCATATAAGCTTTGCCAATAATGATAGTGCAAGAGTAAAAACACGCTCAATAAGCTCATTTGGAAGCTTGTTTAATCAACGTGCACGATGGGCATCTAATATGAAGTTTATGCTATTTTCTAACACTATCTTTTTTATTTATTTGCTTAGTGTATTCTTTGTATTGACACTTATACCTATTTTATTATTTTTGGAACCAAAGATACTTATTGGTTTAGTTCTTTTAAAAATGATAATTGATGGAGTATTTGTATATAAATCAAGCATAGCTTTTAAGCTGTGGGATCGATACACAAATAACGGCTGGCAAGCAAAGCTCAACTTTCACTATCTCTTTTTCTTGTGGCTTGTGTTTCAGCCAATATATACGATAATAATAAGCTTTATGGGCTTTTTTTCACTATTTAAATGGAAGGATAGAAAAGGTTTAAAAATATGAAATATGTTATTTTTGATGACTATAATAAAGAACAGTTCTTGCCAATGACGTACTTGCGTGTAACTGGCGATTTGAGAGCTGGAGTACTGAAATTACGACAAAGAATAGAATACTTGCTTGAGATAGAAGAGACATCTTATATAATGGAAGATTATTTGTCGGATCTGTATAGAGAGAGACATCCAGATTGGAGCATTAATAATGTTGCTAAAGGTGAGCATATCTTTGTTAACAGCAGAGCAAAACTAAACTTGGATAATGTCAAACAAATATTATCCTTGCCAATTAACTCAAAATTGATAAATGGTAATGATTTAATTGCTGTGCATTTAAGTTGTGATGCTCAAGATATCGATTATCAAAAACTCGAGCAGCTTGCTGAAGAATGCCAAGCAATCGAAACAAAAAGTATTCCTTGTTGGAACTATCTTTGGGAATTGATGCATGAAAATGGAGAGCTAATTACATTTGACTTTGAAAATATCTTCTACGAAGAGGATAACTATATAGAAACTGAGCCTGGAGTAACTCTTTTAAATCCATATAATATATGGATAGGTGAAGGAGTGGAAATGAAAACAGGAGTTGTAATTGATGCTTCGCATGGTCCTGTTGTTATTGATGAAAATGCTGTTATTATGCATAATTCAGTGCTTATTGGACCTATTTATATTGGCAAAAAAACAACAATTAAGGTTGGGGCAAAGATTTATCCAAACACCTCAATAGGTCCTGTTTGCAAAATTGGTGGAGAAGTCGAAGATACAATAATATTGGGCTATACAAATAAACAACATGACGGATTTTTGGGCCATAGCTATATCGGAGAGTGGGTTAATATTGGTGCTGATACAAATAACAGTGATTTAAAAAACACATATAAAAATATAGCCGTGTATAACTATAAGTTTAGAGAAAAGATTGATACAAAAAGCACATTTGTTGGCTGCTTTATAGGAGACCATAGCAAAATTGGAATTAATTGCTCTATTAATACTGGCACAATGATTGGTTTGGGTGCCAATCTTTATGGAAGCCCATTAATTCAAGACTTTATCCCTGACTTTTCATGGGGACAAGCAGGCAATCTAAATAAGTATCAGATTGATAAATTTTTGGAAACCACAACAATAGTCAAAAGTAGAAGAAATAAAACAATAACAAATGTTGAAATCAAAATATTAACAGATATACATAGAAGAGGATTATAAATGAACAAAGAACCATATGAACCAAGAGAAACGTCCACAAAAGATGAACAAACTATGACAAATCAGGATGTTGTTCTTGAGGCTGAAGAAATGATTGAAGAAGAAGCTTTTCATGAATTTGTTGAGGTAGAGCTCAGAAATTGGAGAACAGCATATTTTACAAAGCCAAAAAACCTGATGCTTGTACCTGATCAGATGGTGATAATTCAAGTTGACAGAGGAATGGATATCGGAACAGTAATACAAGTAGCTATTAAGGGTGAAGAATATCAAGAAATGTACAAAGATAAAAAAATAATGTCAATAATAAGAGTTGCCACAGACAGTGACTTAGAAATGGTAGATGAAATTGAAAAAAAGGAACAGACCGCTTCAGATAAGTTTTTGGAATTGGTGGTAAAATACCCATTTGAAATGAAGCTTATTGACACTAAATACCAGTTTGATGGAAATAAACTCACCTTCTTTTTTACAGCAGAATGTCGTATTGATTTTAGAGAATTTGTAAGAGAACTGGCACAAATTTTTAGAACTCGAATAGAGTTACACCAAAGCACAGGTCGTGACGAAGCAAAAAGATTAGGCGGCTATGGTATGTGCGGCAATAAATACTGCTGCACAACATTTTTAAAGCGCTTTAATCAGGTAACAATTAAAATGGCTAAAGATCAGAATCTGTCAGGTAATTTAGCAAAAATATCAGGTCCTTGTGGCAGATTGCTGTGCTGCTTACATTTTGAAGGAGACTTTTATGCAGAACTTGCAAAAGAATATCCAGAAATAGGTGATGAAGTAATAGTAAAAAAGAATAAAATGTATGTTTTTCGAAATGACTACCAGTCTAAAATGGTGTATTTGAGTGGAGAAGATCAGCTTGTTGAATCGATACATATTGATGAATTTAATAAATTATTTAGGAAGAACACAAAACGATAGTGAAACATATTTTATCGCTAATATCTGAAGAAGTAGAAAAAATCCTTCTCCAATTAGGAGAAAAGAAATACAGAATTAATCAAATTTTGTCTTGGATTTATGATAAATATTGTATTAATTTTGAGGAGATGACAAACATATCTAAGAGCTTAAGAGAAAAACTAATGGATATCTTTGACTTTACCATGCCCCAAATTGATGCATATCAAAAATCCAAAGATCAAACTGAAAAGTATAGCTTGAGGCTTTCTGATGATAGACTTATTGAAATGGTTTTTATTCCAAATGATAAGAAAAATACACTTTGCATTTCTTCACAAGTAGGTTGTGCTCGAAATTGCCAATTTTGTGCTACTGCAACAATGGGCTTTATCAGGAACTTAGAGGTTGAAGAGATAGTGGCTCAGTTGTTTATTGCTCAAAAATTACACCCAGAGAATAAAATCACAAATATCGTTTTTATGGGCATGGGAGAACCTCTTGACAATTATGATAATGTTATAAAAGCAATTCAAATAATACAAAGTGACAAAGGGTTTTCACTAAGCCCTCGACGTATGACAATCTCCACTTGCGGCGTGATACCTCAAATTAATAAGCTTGCTGACAGCGGAATTAAAATAAAACTTGCAGTCTCTCTTAATGCAGCAATTGACACTAAAAGAGATATAATAATGCCAATCAATAAGAAATATCCTTTGTCAGATCTGAAAAAGTCTTTAATTGCCTTTCGTGCAAAAACAAATTATAGGATTAGCTTTGAATACATTATGATTAAAAACTTTAATATGGGTGATGAAGATGTAAAAGCGTTAATCAAATTTGCTGGAGATATTTCATGTAAAATTAACCTCATCAAGTGGAATAATGTACCAAATCTATCATGGGAATCTCCCTCAAATGAAGATATAGAGCACTTTATAACAAAGCTTTCAAAAATATCTGCAGCAATAACTGTAAGACAAAGTAGAGGTGATGATATTTCTGCAGCTTGTGGGCAACTAATAAGCCAAAGGCTTTTGGAACAAGAAAATAGTAAAACAGAAAATAATTTGTAATAAAATCTTGACTTTTGAATTATATTATAAAATAGTGTACCAAATGATAAATAAATGAAGGAGAATATGAAATGACAAAACAAGTAAAAATCGGACTAATATTTTTATTGGCATTAGGATTTTTATTTACAGTTCAAAATGCAGATGCTCAAAATACAAAAAAGCTCAAGCAGACTGAAATAGTAGAAACAGCTGATAACGCTGTTTTAGTTCAATTAACAAATGGTGTAATTACTCAAAAAGATGTAGATTTACGCACTAAAAAATTGCATCCAATGTATCAGTCACGCTTTAAGACTGTCGAAGGTCAAAAGCAAGTTATTGAAGCAATTCTACAAGAAGAACTATTCTATCACGAAGCTATAGAACAAGGCTATCAGAACCGCCCAGACGTGATTGCAAATGTAAAAGCAGCACAAAAACCAATTGTTAATGAATTATTCTTTCAAGAAGAAATTGTCAACAAATTGACAGTAAACGCTAAAGAAGTGTCTCAATTTTATGAAACTAACAAAGCGCAATTCATTATACCTCCATCAATTACAATTAAACACTTACAGGTAAAAAACAGTGAAGATGCTGATGAAGTACAAAACCTTTTAGATAAAGGTGAAAGCTTTGATGAGCTAATTGAAAACTATTCAACAAATAGATATTCAAAAGAAAAACAAGGAATTATTGCAAATATTCGTAATAATGACTATATAACAGGTATTGGCAAAGATCATGAGCTCGATGAATTGATTTATGCTGCTCCAATTGGTGATAAAATATACTCTGCACACACAGAAACAGGGTACCACTTCTTTCAAAAAATCGAACATATAAAAGAACGATATAAAGAGCTTGAAGAAGTCAAAAACGATATTTCTAATCAACTTAAACAAAAAAAAGAAAAAGATTATTATGACAATTTGATAGCACAATTAATAAAAGCTAATGACATTGAAATTGATTATGACTATATAAAAGATACTAACTTTTTAGCAATTCACCCTGACGAATTTAACAGAATCGTAATCACATCTAATAATCCAGAATTGGTTTATAACACAAGACGCATATTCCTTTTAATAAAAGATCGTTATCAAATGGAGAAAATGAATGTAGAAAACCCAACAGTACGTAAAAAAGCAATAGAAGATGATTTATATGGCAACCTTATATACACTTATGCGGAAAACAATGGGTTTATAGATCTTATTGCTAATAATCAAGAGATGATTCAAATGAAAAAGACAGTCATTCTCAGAAGCCTTCATCAAGTAGTAATTTCAGATATACCAGAGATAACTGATGAAGATCTTCAAGAGTACTATAATACACATAAGGACTCTTATAAAGAAAGAGAATATCGACAAATTAGACAGTTTACATTTAAGACAGAAAAACAAGCAAAAAAAATACTTAAAAAAGCAAACAAATTAGTTAAAAAAGGAAAAGAAGACAATTTAATTGAGTTGTTAAGGAAAGAATCGTTTAATATTGATAAAGACGGACTTCTTACGCCAGTTTATGATAATGGTATTATGCCAACTTATGGTAATTACCCAGAATATAATAAACTTGCAATTGAAATAAAAGATGGAGAAATTAGCTCCATATTCAAAAACCCACGTGGAGAATATGTGTTTTTCTATCTTGTAAAAGTTGTACCAGAAAGACAAAAAGATCTCGACGAAGTTAAAGTAAGCATAGAATCGAATTACAAAAGAAGGAAATCAACTGAGTTGTTCAAATCAAAACTTGAAGAGTATCGCCAAAAATATGTTGTAAGTGAACATTTCGAGCGATTACAAACAAAGATTTCTGCAAATGAACTTTTTGACTTGGCAGAGACAGCACAAAAACAAAACAGTCATCGCGATGCTGTACATTTTTATGATCAAATTATTAACGAATTTAAAAACGGAGTTGATGATTATAAAGCATGGTTTATGAAAGCTTTTGTCTACTCTGAAAATATGAACAAAAAAGATGAAGCCATTATACTTTATCAAGAAATGATTCAAAGATGGCCTCAAGGTGACCTCAATGACTCAGCATTATTTATGATTGAAACCCTCACAAGCGGTGAGGAAAACACTTTAAAATTCATGGAATAATCTATTTAAATATCCATTAATAAATATTATGGAGGCACTCTTTGAGGTGCCTCTTTTTTTTACTTGACTAAAAAGACAATTTTATTTCTTTTAGAATAGAACTTAATAATGTGGAGGAAAACATGCTCACAGGTAATGAAATAAGACAACAATTTATAGATTTTTTTAAAGAAAAGGGACATATTTTTGTACCATCATCGTCTGTTGTACCAACTGATGACCCTACACTTCTTTTTACTAATGCAGGAATGAATCAATTCAAACAATACTTTTTGGGAATACAAGATGCACCATATAAAAGAGCAGTAAATAGCCAAAAATGTATAAGAGCAGGCGGTAAACATAATGACTTAGAAGAAGTTGGTAAAGATTCTTATCACCATACTTTTTTTGAAATGCTTGGTAATTGGTCTTTTGGCGATTACTATAAAGAAGATGCTATCAAGTGGGCTTGGGAATTGTTGACAGAGGTTTGGAAACTTCCAAAAGATAAACTCTATGCTACTGTACATGATAGCGATTATGAGGCATATGAGCTCTGGAAAACAAAGACTGATATTAATCCAGAACATATTTCCTTTCATGGGGATGTGGATAACTTTTGGGAAATGGGAGAAACTGGACCTTGCGGACCTTGTACTGAAATACATATTGACACAGGAATAGAGTATTGCGATAAAGTTGACGACCCGAATCATAACTGCGTTGTGAATAGCGACTGCCACAGATATATAGAACTTTGGAACCTCGTGTTTATGCAGTTTGAAAGACAAGAAGATAGATCTTTGATTCCATTAAAAAATAAATTTGTTGATACTGGAGCAGGGCTTGAAAGATTATGTCGCGTAATACAAAATAAAACATCAAACTACGACACTGATTTATTTGCAAATATTATCGATGCAATAGCTGATATAACTCAAGAACCTTATTTAGCAGGAGATGACGGTGTGGCACACCGCGTAATTGCTGATCATATACGCTGTCTTTGTTTTGCAATAGCAGATGGAGGCATGCCCTCAAATGAAGGAAGAGGATATGTTTTAAGAAGAATTTTGCGTCGTGCTGCAAGATATGGCAGATTACTAAATCAAAATCAGCCGTTTTTGTATCAACTTTCTGATATTGTTGCAGAGCATTTTGGCAAACATTTTTCAGAGCTTAAAGAAAAATTAGCTTATATAAAAATGATTATTAAAGCAGAAGAAGAAAGATTTAATCTGACTTTAGATAATGGGTTGAATAAGTTTAATGAAATTGTCGATAAGTTAAAATCTGACACTATCAGCGGTCTCGACGTTTTCATACTCTATGACACTTATGGCTTTCCACCAGACTTAACCCAAATTCTGGCTGAAGAAAAACAATTAAAAATTGATATGGATGGCTTTGATAAGGAAATGGAAAAGCAAAAAGAAAGAGCACGCTCAGCTTCTAATTTTAAATTGAAACTCGAAGATATTAATTGGATTCATTTAAAAGAAAAAGATGAAACAGTGTTCTTGGGCTATGATCAAAGCTCAACAGAATGTTTTATTAATAAATATGCTCTAAATGAAAACGGTAAAATAAGCATTGTCTTAGACAAAACACCTTTTTACGCTGAATCTGGCGGTCAAGTAGCTGATACTGGACGTTTATTTAATGATTCTACAGAAATAAGAATTATCGATGTTCAAAAGCATAATAACGAATATATTCATGTGGGAGAAATAGTAAAAGGCGAAATAAGTAAAGACAAGTTTACAGCAATGGTTGAAGATGAATACCGTTTAAGTATTGCAAGAAATCACACTGCAACACACCTTTTACATGCTGCACTAAGGCAAGTTTTGGGCGAACATGTCCAACAAAAAGGCTCATTAGTTGCCACAAATTATCTGAGATTTGACTTTACTCATATCAATGCTGTGAACCAAAAAGAATTGGAAATTATTGAAGATATAGTAAATAATGAGGTTAAAAAAGCAACTAATCTGACTGCAGAGCTTATGAGCATTGACGATGCAAAAAGTAGTGGTGCAATGGCTTTATTTGGTGAAAAATATGCAGATGAAGTAAGAGTCGTCAGTGTTCCTGGCTTTTCAAAAGAATTATGCGGTGGCACGCATTTGGAAAATACTGGACAAATAGGCTTTTTTAAAATCCTGTCTGAGTCATCATCTGCTGCAGGTATACGACGCATTGAGGCAGTGACTGGTACCAATGCAGAACAATACGTAAAGCAACTAAAAAAGGAAATATCTGATATAGCAATATTATTGAACACCCCTGAGAAAAAAATAACAGAAAAAATCGAAAGAATGATAGCAGAACATAAAGAACTAATTAATAAAATCGAAGCTTTAAAACAAAACTCTGCAGGTGATGTAATTACTGAGCTATTAAACAAAGCAGTAAATATAAATAATATAAAACTCGTTGTGGGCGAAGTAAATGTGCAAAATCAAGAAGATCTAAAAATACTTGGAGATAAAATAAAAGATAAAATCGGCTCAGGTATTAGTATTTTAGCTGCTGTAGTGGATGGCAAGGTTGCTATGATCGTCAATATAAGTAAAGATCTCACAAAAGAATATCATGCTGGCAAGATAGTATCAAAACTTGCTGACATTGTCGGTGGTAAGGGTGGTGGACGACCTGATATGGCAATGGCAGGCGGTAAATTAACAGACAAAATAAACGAATTACTCTCTAAAGCATTGGAGATACTTGAATAATAAAATATTATAAAGATTAGCTCGATAATCGGAAATACCCAAAAAGGCTGTCTGTCTTCACAAAACGAGAGAACCTCCAATTATATTTTATCATGGAAATAAATGGAGGTCCTCTAAGTTTAATCCAGCATCAGTTAGAAGAAACAATAGTCTTGACATGAAACTTAGCTATTCTGCCCTTTCCATATGGCTCAATAAGATTGTTTTAAGGCTTTATTGCGTTAATTGTAACTGCCTGTTATATGTCATTTTAACTGCAGATTATCAGTTAATTAAAACAAGCAATTATTTGTCAATTTTTACTGCAGATTATCAGTTAATTAAAACAAGCAATTTTTCGTCAATTTTAACTGTACCTTAATAAAAAACAATATTCTCCCTCATTTATTTCTTTCGATTCCTTATACTGCTCCTCTTGACTCCCCCTTCACTCCTACTACACTCCTACTACACTCCTACTACAAGTAACGGGATGGTAACGGGATGGTAACGGGATGGTAACGGGATATAAAGGGGAATCATGTTGATTGCATATCGTTATTAATATATTTAGTCTCTGGCTCTTTATATTGATGCCTTTAAAAGCTCAGCGAGGTGGTATATATGGTATTGGGCATAATCCCTGAGTAAATAGTCACATTCACAAATCAAAGCCGTGAAGAAGCGATAGAATATAGTTTTTAAAAAATAAATGAATTCGCAATAAATATATAGATTTGAAAGCTTTTTTGAGACTTAGACACGCTTATGTGACAGTTCTGTTAATCATATTGATGCATCTTCAACGGAAATTCGAGCATTTTTGTGTTTATAGAAATAAGCAACAAATAAATAATGCTTATTTAATTTACTTATAGTGTGGGTAATACGATTAGGATTGTGCCAAAAGTATTATTTTAAGTTAAACTTATTTTTATATTCACCTTCAAAATTCTTGATTTGTATACTATTGTCACGAGGAATAGCGAGAATCATTTTCGCCTGCCAAGTATTATTCTGATCAAATAAGTCATCAACAGCAATCGTTGTAAAAAGCAAATGAGCTCTATCTAACGATTCATCATCAAATAATAAGGAAAAACTTATTTGGTCATCTTGGACTGTTTCAACTAAAACACTTAACTCGCAATAGAGAAGCATTTTATCTAAGAATTCTTGAAGGGTAAATGATCGCCTCTGTTCTTGATCGTCATATAACAAAAGCTGAATATCAATACTAAAGCCCTCTTTATTGATATCAGCCAAAAATAAGTTTTGTAGTGACTCAGCTGGATATCTTCTATCCCAAACGACACTTATGCTATCATTTTCTAAAACGCAAAACACTTTTTTCACAAATCCGTCATGATTAGATTGTTTTTCGTATACAAGCATTTCAGGGTTTTTGATAGCTATTTTTTCCCAATCAGAAAAATTATTCTTTTTTTGAGCTATCAATGGGCTTTTATCGAGTTTATCTAAGTAATAATACCCAAGTTCTTTTTTGTCTTTATCTATCAAATATTTTAATTCTTTAGGCATTTTGATAAGCATTGATTCGTTGTTATTTATCAATTCCATATGAAGATAGCGTTTATCATTATTTGTTAGATTACATAGACTGTTTTGATTAAGATTTGAGAAAAATAATAAGAGATCTTCCTTCTTAATATTCTTTTTATTGCTTAGTTTTATCTCTATATCGGGTTCATTCCATATACCTTTTTTATAAGAGTCATCGTCAATTATTGCTGTTAAAAGTTTTTGATTGAATAGCAATAGATACGGTTGATTATAAATATCTTTAATTTCTTGATTTTGAATCACATGTGTGCTATCGCTGTCTAAAAATGGTAACCTTAACCCCAATATTTCTGATTTGCCATTAAACACTTTGATAATCAATGGAATATCGTAACCATTATAGTTTGATTTTTGAAATATCAAATCGCTTTCATATTGCTCAAAAGAGAATGCTTGTAAAAATAAAAACTGCATTATGATAACAATTAAAATATAGCCTTTTTTCATATTATCACCTCCTATTGTTACACGAGGACCATTTTATTGTCTTATAGTATAAAAGTCAATTATTATTATTTTTATTATGCAAATAACTATCTGTGTATCTTATGTTCACATAATGCAACTCAGAATAATATGGGTGTCAAGGCACAATTGGTGCAGTATTTATAAGCAAAATACTGATTATTAGGCTTATTCCTCAATATTTTACTTGACTAAATATAGTGTTTTACAATTCTGACAGTAATAATAAGAGCAGATATTGTAAAAATCGCAATATCAAAAATAAAAAAAGCATCAAGGAAAGGATTATAATGACTTATAATATTGAAAAGATTAGAAATATTGGCATTAGTGCACATATAGATTCTGGCAAAACAACGCTTACAGAAAGAATACTGTTTTATACTAATAAAATTCACGCTGTTCACGAAGTACGTGGCAAAGATGGTGTTGGAGCGACAATGGACTCTATGGAGCTCGAAAAAGAACGTGGTATTACTATAAGTTCAGCTTCAACAAATGTTACATGGAAAGATAGTTCAATTAATATAATTGATACTCCTGGTCACGTAGATTTTACAATTGAAGTTGAAAATGCACTACGTGTTCTTGATGGAGCAATTCTTGTTTTATGTTCTGTTGCAGGAGTACAATCTCAATCAATTACAGTAGACAGACAGATGAAAAGATATGGTGTACCCAGCATTGCATTTGTCAATAAACTTGATCGTATAGGAGCAAACCCATATAAAGTTAAAGACCAACTTATAGAAAAGCTTGATAGAAATGCAGTTATGGCACAAATACCTATCGGATTGGAAGATAAATTTGAGGGTATAGTTGATTTAATAGAAATGAAAGCAATTTATTTTGAAGGAGAGAATGGGACTAAAATACGTCTGGCTGAGATACCTGAACATTTAATAGATGAAGCAAGAAATTTAAGAGAAGAGCTTGTTGATAAAGCATCATCTTTTTCAGATGAATTAATGGAAGCATATTTAGATGGAAAAGTAACAAACCAGCAATTGAAAAACGCAATAAGAAAAGGAGTTCTATTAACAGAACTCACTCCAGTCTTTATGGGTTCAGCATTTAAATTTAAAGGAGTGCAAACTCTTCTTGATTATATTTTAGAATTTTTACCCTCACCGATCGACCGTAAAAATGTTGCATATGATTTGCTAAATAAAGAGGCAGAAGTAGAATTATCATCAAGTACAGAAAAAGAAACTGTGGCTATGGCATTTAAGTTAGAAAATCAAATATATGGTCAATTGACTTATGTGCGAATCTATCAAGGTAAAATTAAAAAGGGTGATGACTTGTTCAATGTAACTCAAAATAAACGAGTAAAAATTGGACGCCTGATAAGAATGCATGCTAACTCGATGGAAGATATAGAAGAAGCTTATGCAGGTGATATTATCGCATTGTTTGGTATAGACTGTGCATTAGGCGATAGTTTTGTTTCTGGAAATATCAAGTATTCATTAAAATCAATGTTTGTACCTGAACCTATTATCTCTTTGGCTATTTCTGCACATGATAAAAAATCGCAAGATAATATGAGTAAGGCACTCAATCGTTTTATAAAAGAAGACCCCACTTTCAAAGTTTTTGTAGATGAAGAATCAAATGAAACGATTATCAAAGGAATGGGCGAATTGCATCTGGATGTTTATCTCGAGAGAATGAAACGAGAATATAAAGCAGATATCGAAGTTGGAATGCCGCAAGTATCTTATCGTGAAACAATTACTGAAGCGGTTAAGTTTGATTATATACATAAAAAGCAAACAGGCGGAAGAGGACAATTTGCACGTGTTGTTGGGTTTATCGAACCATCTGGATCTGATGAAAATGAATTTGTAGATGATATCAAGGGTGGTGTAATTCCAGCAACATATATGCCCGCAACTGAGAAAGGGTTTTTCTCAAGCTTAGATAAAGGCTCATTGATTGGCTTCCCTGTTGTAGGCGTTAGCATGACTATTAACGATGGTAACTTTCATCCAGTTGACTCATCAAATCTTGCTTTTGAATTAGCATCAATCCAAGCCTTTAAAGAAGCATATAGAAAATCAAAACCAAGAATTCTCGAACCAATCATGAAGCTTACTGTAGAAATGCCATCAGAGTTTCGAGGAACTGTTTTGAGTAGTATTAATCAAAGACGAGGACTTGTTTTAGATACCATAGTCGATGGGGCATTTACTTCTATTGACGCCACAATTCCTCTTGCAGAGGTATTTGGCTATGCAACTGTATTGCGTTCACTAACACAAGGCAAATCAGAATTTACTTTAGAATTTCTGAAGTATGACAAAGTGCCTAAAAATATCGAAGAACAAATAATAAAAGATATTCAAGCAAAAAATGCAAATCAGGTATAATAATGACAAAAAGAAAAAAGGGAAAAAAGAGCAAAGTAAAAAAGACGAAGTTTCCATATCTGTCTTTACTTGCTTTTATTCTTCTGGCTATTCTGATATATTACCTGATAAATGATAGACTTGTAAAGGTTGAAGATATCGATATAAAGCCAATTGAAAAGGTATCAAAAAAAGATTCTGAACCCATTAAAAAGCCAAAACCAAGCAAAAAAGTTGTTATTGATGAAGCATATTATCCTGCCACTAAAGATAGTGTGTTTACAAAACCAGAAAAAGAAGAAGATTTTGTTGTACCTGTTCCAAAACCAACTGTTACAGAAAAAGGCAAGTTTTATTATATCGATCCATCCCTTCCAAAGATTTGTATTATTGTTGATGATTTTGGTTATGTTAAAGGCAAACTGCTCACAGACTTTTTAGAACTTGATAAAGAAATAGCTTTTTCAATCATTCCAGATACACCATACAGTCAAGAAACCATGCTCAAGGCTGTAAAAAATGGACATGAAGTACTCATTCATGCACCTATGGAACCATTGTCTTTCCCCAAAGATAATCCAGGTGATAATGCTATTTACATAGAAATGAATGACATAGAAATAGAACATCAAATCACGGAATATTTTAATGAGTTATATCTGGCAATCGGAATAAACCATCATATGGGTAGCAAAGCAGCCGCTGATAAAAGAGTAATGGAGGCAGTTTTTAGAAAAGCTGAGGAATATTCTCTTCTGTATATTGATAGCTATACAGACAGTCATTCTGTTGTTGAAAAAGTCGCAAAAAACTTTGACGTTCCCTTTGCAAAGCGAAAACAATTCCTTGATGTGCCTGAATCTTCGAAAAAAAGAGCAATTTTAAAAATTGATGAGATTAAAAAAATGAAAGATAACGTTATCGTTGTAATTACTCATTGCCATAGTGATGTAAAATACAGACAATTAAAGTATTTCATCGAAAGAATAAAAGATAATAATTATCAGATAATACCACCATCTATGGCTGTGAAAATTTATTGATATATAAGCAGTTAGCTTGCGTTATACGCTCTAAAAATGAACCAACTTCTGAGCCATAGCCAAGCGACAAGTCACTCACAACCACCCTGTTAACAACATTAATACTATCGCTTTCATCGTAATATTTATATAAGCAATGTAACACATATGCAGCACCCCTATGGGTACCAATATAGAGCATGATATGACCTGGAAATCTGAAAAAGGTAATGCCTGGAATGCTATGTTTAATCAAATAGGCTTCTTTGTCATTTATATTAATTGAATCATGATCTGAAGCATATATTTGTTTGCCCGTTGCTCCTTGAGAAGCACCGTTACGTGGTAGAAGAATACCAAAACTTGTAAAAATTAATTGTAAAAGTTTTGAACAATCAACAAATCCATTAGTATCACCCCACCCATATGGTGTATGCATATATTTGAAAGCAAGCTCATAAATATTTCTTAATGTGCATGGTAAATACCCTTTATGTGCTTGACTTTTAAGTAAATAAAGAGCTTGCTTGAGATTTGCATGATTATGTATCTTGTAAGCCATTTCCAATTCTTCTTCATAATAAAGCAATGTACCCATGCGAACAGTTTTTGCATATTGTGTACAATTAGAATCTTTGAATAATTGAGAATAAGGCTCTGTAACTATAATAAAATCTCGGTAATGCATATATTCGCATAAATCTAAAGGGCTTAAATGATCTTCTTTCACCCAACCTGTTGTCGATTTATTAACCTGAAACAGCCACTTTTTGTTATGAGATTCGGCAAGAACTAAGCATAAGGAACCGTAATCAAGAGCATTGTTTTGCAGAATATCAAACTCATAATCAGATGGCTTTTCCATCATTAAACTTGATGTTGGCATTAATCTCTCGTCTGCCAAATTGTTTATCACTTGTAATCGTGGGTTTGTAAGCCAATTAATCTTGTTCAAAAGAGAGTGAATTGTTTTTTTACTAAACAAAGAGCCGTTTTGTTGAAAAGAATCTTTTTTTGTGAGCAAGTCATAATAATTATTAATTGTCTTTTTACCAATATTTATTGCATCATTTTGTGCAAATATATTATTTATCAGGTTATTTTGCAAGGTCTGCAGATTTAGCTCTTCAACTTGCTTGGGAGAAATTAAAAGCAGATCGATAAAACTTAGTTTATTAAGCCAAAAATAGGGCAAATTCATCGATTGAGCGATGCCTGGCATCAAAGACATACTGGGTAACTTAATATTCATAAATGATCCTTTTTTACCTAATCTATGATGCAAGATTATACCCTTTTTCTATTTTGTCAAGCAAAGATTTTATTCAATATCTTTTTTTACTTGACATAAATCAGCATCTTTTCTATATATTACCATATCAAAACAAAAGGGTGGTAAAATATGATTAAGAATATTAATATGCCATTGTCAAAGAACGATTTGAGCTTCGATGAACAAGACTTAAATGAATTTATTTCTGCAAATTCAGCAAAAGTAATAGCAAGTAATCTTGTATCATTTGAAGGTATTCCCTATTGGTCCTTTGTACTTGAATATGGCATTATAAGTTCAAAATCATCTGGTTCATCCTCCAACAAAAAAATACCTGACGGTATTCCAAACGCCAGGATTATGGGTAGCTTAAAAGAGTGGCGAAAAAATAAAAGCGAAGAAAGAAATGAACCAGCTTATTGGGTCTTAACAAATAGATTAGCCGCTTATATTGCCATTGCTCAGCCCAAAACAGTCGAGGAACTCTTAGCAATACCTGGCATAGGCGAGTCTAAACTTAATCTTTATGGAGAGGATATTTTGAAAATTGTATCTGAGTTTACTGACAGAGTTGAAACAGAAGAAGAGATATAATTGTTAATACTTAATTTTGATAGGTGCATATGGGAAAAATAAAAATACTATCAGAGAATGTTAGTAATAGAATTGCTGCTGGTGAAGTGATTGAAAGACCTTTTTCAGTAGTAAAAGAGCTTGTTGAAAATAGCATTGATGCTGGGGCAACTCAAATAGTTGTAAATATTGTAAATGGTGGCAAGGACCTTATCCAGGTAATAGACAATGGCAAAGGCATGAGTGAAGATGATGCTCAGCTGGCTTTTGAGCGTCACGCAACAAGTAAAATTAGCAATGTAGAGGATATAATTCATGTAAATAGCTTGGGCTTTCGAGGCGAGGCTATACCAAGTATCGCATCAGTAAGTCACTTTACTTTGATAACTAAAACAGAAGACGCAGATACTGCAACCGAAATAAGCTATGACTCAGGTAGATTATTGATGATCAAGCAAACAT
This sequence comes from Candidatus Cloacimonadota bacterium, assembly GCA_020532185.1. GTDB lineage: Bacteria > Cloacimonadota > Cloacimonadia > Cloacimonadales > WRIO01 > JAGOCT01. The sequence goes on from JAJBBH010000040.1 coordinate 23,504, forward strand.
CTGCTGTTACAGGCACACAAATAACAGTTAAAAAGCTTTTCATGCGAATTCCAGCAAGAAGAAAATTCCTCAAAACAGAGCCTGTTGAGTTCAAACACATCTTAAACTATATGCATTATCAATCTGTTTTGTATCCAAATATCAGCTTTATTTTAACAAATAATGGGCGAGAACGCTTTAACTATCCTGCTGTTGAGACGATCGACCAGCGTTTGCTTGATATTTTTGGAACAGGATTTAGTAAGATCAATTTTCTACGCATTGAAAAAGCATGGAATTCTATCAAAATGATGGCATATATTGAGCTTATCGAAAACACAGAAAAAAGAATAGAAGACATAAGATATTTATTTGTAAATGGTAGATATATAAAAGATAAAACTGTATTCGCTGCGTTGCGTAGTGCATTAGAGCCTTTTTTAAAAAAGTATAATCACTTCCAGATGGGATATCTTCCGATGCATATACTTTTTTTAGATATTGAACCAGAGCTTGTCGATGTAAATGTTCATCCAGCAAAACTTGAGATTCGCTTTAGAGAAAACCAAATGGTTTATCAGTTCGTTAAACAGACTATTTTAGAAGCAATTAACCAATATGAAAAAGAAAAATATGATATAGTAAGACAAAAAGTCGCCACAACAAACCCTCAACAAGCAATAACGCCTTTTGAACAACAAATTATTAGAAAGACAATTGATAAAGAGTTTTTTGAATATAAAGAAGATAGATTTAAACAACAACATGCAGTTCCTATGCATGATCTCGCCAGAGGTGAAGAGAGGATTATCTTTAGAGCCTCAGATATTAATGCATCACAAACAAGTGATACAAAACATGCTGATATTAAGCATGAAGAGCAATACCAGCAAAGAATAGTGAAAAAACCCCTGCCATTAGGCGTTTATGGTACTATTTTTGATAATATTGATGAGTATAGCAATCTGTGGCAAGTTAATAATCTTTATATCTTTATGCAAGATGAGACTGGAATCTTTATTATTGATCAACATGCTGCACACGAACGGATTATCTATGAAAAGATGATAAGACGTATGTTTGGAGAAAAAGCTATTCGACAAAGATTATTATTTCCTATTGTTGTTGATTTGCCGCATTATTTAGCTGAATCTGTCTTTTCATTAATAGAAGAAAACATTAAAGAGTTTGAACAAGTAGGCTTTAATATTAAAACCTTTAGCCAAAACTCAATTGTTATTGATGAAATTCCAATTGAGTTAGAAGATTGGGATGGTGGCGACATTTTTATCGACCTAATAAAACAGCTTCAAGAAGAATTTACAGAATTAGAAGATTTCCGAGATTCTTTGGCAAAGTCTATGGCTTGTAAAGCAGCTGTAAAAGCAGGGAAAAGACTTCAAAAAAGAGAAATGGTTGTTTTAATCAAAGATTTGTATAAATGTGAAGAGCCTTTTTATTGTCCGCATGGCAGACCACTCATCGTAAAAATTGACTATCAAGAATTAGAAAAAAGATTCAAACGAATATGATACCTTTGATTATTATACAGGGTCCGACAGG
>JAJBBH010000106.1 GCA_020532185.1 Candidatus Cloacimonadota bacterium
AAAAGTGCGTTTAGGAGTCTTTTTATTGATAGGCTTTGTCTTTTTTACAATTCTTATTATCCTTATTGCAGGCAATAAGATGATGGAAAAAAGGGATTATTATCGAATAAGATATGATAATACATCAGTAAGCGGTTTGCAAATAGGCGGGCACGTAATGTATAATGGTATCAAGGTAGGTCGTATTGAGGGTATTCAAATTGACAAAAAAGATATATCGAGCGTGATTATTGATTTGTCAGTTTTGAAAGATACGCCTATTAAAAGCGATACAGAGGCAACACTTGTGGTAGTTGGTATTACAGGTCTTAAGCAAATAGAGCTAACAGGCGGCACAAATGAGGCAGAGAATATCCAGCCAGGTGCTTATATAAAAGCAGGTAAATCTCTTTTTGATAATATAGGCGATAAGGCAGAACTCATCGCCGATAAAGTTGATAGAGTGCTGGAAAATATTATTGATATAACTAATAAAGAAAACCAGAAAAACTTGCAAGAAACTTTGGCAAACTTGAGTGCTATCTCAAAAGAAATAAAACAACCAATTAATAACTCTATGAACAATATTGAGACCTTGACGTTCGAATTATCACAGTCACTAATGCAGGCTAATCAAATATTAGAACAGATAAATACAATCGTTCAAAGTGGTAAGATAAATAGTATTGTAGATAATTTGGAGCAAACCTCAAGTAATTTAGCAAATATTGACACCAAAAAGCTGGAAAAAGAGTTTTTGCAAATTAGCGAAAAGCTGAGTGAAACAGCAAATAAAGCAAATATTCTAATGTCCAGAATTGATGCTCTTGTGCAAAAAAATGCACCTGATATTAACTCATCAGTGGAATCTTTACGAGAAACACTTGATAACTTAAATGAGCTATCAAGACAAATAGCTGATGACCCAAGCTTATTGATGCCTTTTGGCTCAAGAAGACAGGCAAATCCATAAAAGAGGCTAAGATGAAAAGTTTTAAATTTATATTATTATTCTTTTTTTTAAGCATGCTCTTTCTGACAGCATGTACACCAACCATTATTCAAGCGAAAAAATACTATATTCTTGAATATAAAACAGTAAAAGAAAACAAGAATTTGGTGCAAAAAAAACCTTTAGACTTTGCGGTGAGAGTACTCGATGCTGAGGTACCACGCATCTATGATAAGAAGCAAATCATTGTAAAAAGTGCTGATAATATGATCGAATATGATTATAATAATTTGTGGGCAGATAAACTGAATACCAATATTTCGAGTATTATTACAAGACGCTTGACAAGATATAATGTTTTTAAACAGGTATTTACAGACTTTCAGCAAAAGGCAGATTATGAAGTAGTAATAAAAGTAAATACAATCGAGTTTGTGGATTTTCAGATGCGTTGGGCAGCACATTTGGGTATCGAACTATACCTTAGAGATACAAAAGATAATCAATTTGTACTTAGACATGTTGCTGATAAAAATACTGAGCTATATGACCATCGAATCGAACTATTTGTGCAAGCAATCAATGACATGATTATGGATGAAACAGATAACTTTATCGAGAAATCACTAAGAATGTTTGCAAATATTAATGGGGAAGATTCGGACTATGATGGATTTGAAAGTGATATTGCAATAGCAGATAAAGATGAATTTGAAGAAATCTTAGACCTGGAAGATGATTTTATCAGCTTAGGCTCTCTATTTGTTCCAATAAAAACTGATCCAGATTATGAGCCATCCTTTTCAATTTATACTTTAAGTGGAAAATATTTGCAAAATGAACAAATGGGAACTGATGTTTATTTGGAGCCTGGTAAGTATCAATTAAGAATTGGAAATAATGAAAAAATAGAGCAAACTGTTGAAATCTTACCACGTTATAAGACTGTCGTTAAGCCTGAATGGGGTTGGTTAACAATCAATATAGTAGATGAAAACCGTGATGGGCAGGATGTAAGATATGAGTTATTTAACCTTGAAACAACAGAGTCTTACGGATTTGGGGTGGGTGTTAAAGAAGGTACTGGTCAAAAAGTGGAAACATGGGTTTTGCCTTGTGGTTTTTATAAAATTGTTTTTAATAATTATCCATTTAACACATACACAGATTTTGCAACAATTGAGGTCAAAAAAGGTGAACTTGAGCAAATGACAGCAGTTGTGGATGTAGAAACAAAAAAGCTGCTTGGTTCAGGCAAGATTTTACAAGATGAGCTCTTTGCAAAAAGTAATTTGAAAAACAATTTGCTCCTTCATTTTAATGCTAATATGAACTACAAAAATGATGTTGAAAAAGAAAAGTATGATGTTTCTTCTCTTTTTAATGTGCAGGGTGATTATAAGATGGTATATGATTCTGAGCCACATTACTTTTCTTCAAAGACACTTATCGAGCAGGGAGTATCCAAGTCATCAGGTGTAGATATGAGCTTTTCTATGGATAAAGTCGACTGGAAGAATACTTATGTCTTTACAATAATAAAGTTTTTTGGTCTATACGCAAGACAAGATATAAATACACACTTGTGGCAAGAATATTTGGTTGATAAAGATGAGAAAAAATACGTTAAGGTATCAGTTGACGGTGATTCAACATCAAGTTATACAAACAAATTACAGATCAAATCGCCTTTATTTCCATTTGTTAGTAAAACAGGTGCTGGGTTTAACTTTAGAGTGAATAATAACCTGAGTTTTCGTTTGGGACTTGGTTTGAGGCACGATGTTAATCGCGATTATTATATTTCAGATGGTCAAATCGGCGATCTATATATTTATAAAGAGCTAAAGTCGTCCAGGCAGATGGGTTTTGAGGCTTCTCTCTATGGTAATATTCCAATACCTTTGCCTTTATCAAAAGATAAGATTACGTGGACAACTAACTTTGACTTGTTAAAACCAATTGAAAATCAATCAAGTATCAGCTATGATTGGGAGAATTCATTTAATTATCCTCTTTATAAGAATATATCTTTGGAATATCGAGTAAATATGAGCTATAATAAGGAACTTAAAGACTATGTGGTGATTGATGGTACGTCATTTGTTAGATTCACAATGGTTATATCAAGATAAACTATGGCAGATTATATAATTGACAGTGATTGCTTAAAAATTAGCGGTAGCCTTAATAAGGATACAGTTGCTGATCTTTTTGCGAAATTACAGAAAGAAATAAACTTTGAAAAGATAGACTATATATCTTTGCTTGATTTAGATAATATTGATAGTGCTGGTGTGGCTATGCTTGATGAGCTTATAATAATGTCTGGCAAAGAATTAGTTCTTAAAGATATGAATACTCAAGTTAAAGATACAGTGTCTGTTTTTGAGTCAAAATCCTTAGCTATAAGTGAAATGCCTGCCAAAATGGGATTTTTTGAATTGATCGGAGATGCTGTTTTAAAGTTTATCTCTGAATCATTTCAAATGCTTGTCTTGGCGGTAGATATCTTGTATTGGTCGATAATTGCTTTGTGGAATAGAAAAGGTCAGAGAAAAGGCAGCTTGATTCAGCAAGGTGTGCAAATAGGTGTTGATGCTTTGCCTATTGTTACTCTTTTATCATTTATTATTGGTTTTATTATTTCTTTGCAATCAGCCTCGCAGTTAAAACAGTTTGGAGCAAATATATTTTTAGCTAACCTTATAGCTATCAGTATGGTGCGAGAGCTTGGTCCATTGGTAACAGCAATAATAATAGCAGGTAGAAGCGGTTCAGCTATTGCCTCAGAAATCGCAACTATGAAAGTAACAGAAGAGATTGATGCATTGAAAATGATGGCTTTGAACCCCATACGCTATATTGTTGTGCCAAAATTTCATGCCGTTACAGTTTGTATGCCTCTACTTGTTTTGTTTTCTATTTTAGTTGGTGTTTTTGGCGGAATGTTGATTGGTATATACTATTTGGATTTAAGTATGGTGTCATTTTTGAATGCTTGCTTGCAAATTATTGATCTAAAAGATATTGCTATCTCTATGGCAAAGAGTATAGTTTTTGCATGGCAAATTGTAGTTGTTGGGAGCCATTATGGTTTTCAAGTAACTGGAGGTGCTGAGGGTGTAGGTAAGGCTACTACTATATCAGTTGTAATTTCCATTTTTTCTGTGATAGTAATGGATGCTTTGTTTAGCTTGTTTTATTTAATATGAGGTAATTGTGCAAAAACCAATAATTGAAGTACGAAACTTAGTTGCAAAATATGGTGATAGAACTATTTTGGAGGATATTTCTCTTGATTTTTATCAAGGAGAAGTTACTGTAATTTTGGGTTCCAGCGGTGGAGGCAAAACAACATTATTGAAGAATATAATACGTTTAACAGAGCCATTTTCTGGTTCAGTAAAGATATTTGGCGAAGAAGTTACACAGATGCCAGAAGACGCTTTTACAAAAATACTCAAAAGAGTTGGTATGCTTTTTCAGAATGGTGCATTGTTAAATTCGATTGATATTCATGAAAACCTTTCAATACCGCTCGAACAGCATACAAATCTTCCACCTGCAATAGTGCAGAGAGTCATCAGAAAAAAGCTTGATTTGGTTAATTTATCTCATGCTCTTTATCTGCTACCATCTGAACTATCTGGCGGTATGAAAAAGAGGGCTGCTTTGGCACGAGCAATTGCATTAGACCCAGAAATTCTTTTTTTTGACGAACCATCTGCAGGATTGGATCCGATTACATCAGCACAGCTTGATGAGCTTATTTTAGACTTAAAAAAGCTGTTAAATATATCTATCGTTGTTGTTACTCATGAGCTTGCAAGTATTCACAGAATCGCTGACAGAATTGTGTTTTTACATAAAGGTAAATTAGTCTTTCATGGAACGCTAAGCGAAGCTAAAGAGTGTAAACATGAGACTGTACAAGAATTTTTTAAAGTTGGGAGATTTGAATAAATGGACTATAATATGATATTGGAAAGTATTTATACTGAATCGCAAAAATGCTTTGGTAAGGGTAAAGTCTCGAGCTATATTCCACCATTAGCACGCATAGACAGCAAGAAATACGGCATTGCTATCAAAACAGTAACAGGCGAAGAGTATAAAATCGGCGATGCAGACGAACCTTTCTCTATTCAAAGTATATCGAAAGTCTTTACTTTGACTAATATTTTTCATGCTTGGGGAAATAAAATCTGGAAAAGAGTTGGAAAAGAGCCTTCCAGCAACCAATTTAACTCTCTTATTGAACTTGAAAAGGATCATGGCATACCGCGAAATCCTTTTATAAATGCTGGTGCTTTGGTTATTACTGATATGGTGTGTGAGCACTATGATAATCCAAAAGACAGCTTGCTTGACTATATAAAAAAGCTATCTGGCAATAATAATATTATTTATAATGAGGAAATGGCAGCATCTGAAGCTGAATTTGGCTATCGAAATGCTGCAGTTGCAAACTTTCTCAAGAGTAGTAATAATCTGAAAAACTCTGTACAGGACGTTTTGGATACATATTTTCATCAATGTAGTATAGAGATGTCTTGTATAGATTTATGTCGAGCATGCTTGTTTTTGGCGAATAATGGTAAAAGCCTTGAAGATGAAGTTTTATTGGGATTTCGCCAAAACAAGAAAATAAATTCATTGATGATGGTTTGCGGTCTTTATAATGAGGCAGGTAATTTTGCATGGCGTGTAGGCATTCCTGGTAAGAGCGGTATTGGCGGCGGCATTGTAGCTATTGTGCCAGGAAAATTGGCTATAACTGTTTGGTCTCCTGAATTAAACAAAAATGGTAATTCATTCGTTGGCTTTAAAACACTTGAATCATTTACTACTCTTACCAAAGAGTCAATTTTTTAGAGGCTTTGAATGAGAGAGATTGATTTAAAATATGTGCAACAGAAAGTAAAAGAAGCCTTTATAGAAGCTAATTACAATTTGAATCCTGATGTTAGAAATGCATTAAAGCAGGCATTTCAAAATGAAACAGAACAAAAAGCAAAAGAGGTATTACAAGCCCTGATAGAGAATTATCAAATTGCTGAACAAGGGGTTTTTCCATTATGCCAAGATACGGGTGTTGCCGTTATATTTTGCGAACTTGGACAGCAGATATCTTTTATTAATGGCAGCCTAAATCAGTGTTTGCAAGATGCAGTCAAACAAGCTTATCAAGAGGGGTATTTGCGTAAATCGATGGTTGATTTTCCACTTTATGAGAGGATTAACACAAAGGATAATTGTCCAGCAATCATTCATTATGAACTCAAAGATGGCAGTGATTTAAAAATTACAGTGATGCCAAAAGGGGGCGGTTCTGAAAATATGAGTAAATTAGCAATGCTTAAGCCTGCAGATGGGGAACAAGGCGTTATTGATTTAGTATTGTCTCATATCAAAGAAATTGCAGGTAATCCATGCCCACCAATTATTGTTGGTATTGGCATTGGCGGTAATTTTGAGTCTTGTGCCCTTTTAGCAAAAAAGAGTTTGTTAACAGAGATTGATCATATAAATGATGATCCAATATTGGCACAATTAGAGGATAAATTATTTAAGTTAATCAATGAAACGGGCATAGGACCAATGGGGCTTGGCGGCAAATCTACATGCCTTAAGGTTTCTATCAAAACTTTGCCTTGCCATATAGCGTCGTTGCCAGTCGCAATAAATGTTGAATGCCATGCTCATAGATATAAGACTATTTTAATTTGAGAAAAATGTATGAAAACTTATTATATAAAAACACCAATTACTAAAGAGCAATTATCGCCATTAAAAAAAGGAGATAAAGTGCTTATTTCTGGTACAATTTACACAGCACGGGATGCAGCTCACAAAAGAATCATCGAGGCTTTGGACAATAACACACAGCTACCTTTTGATCTTGAAAATCAAATAATCTATTATTGTGGACCGACGCCAGCACGAGATGGCTTGCCTATTGGCTCAGCTGGACCAACTACTTCTACACGTATGGACAAATATACCCCTGCCTTGTTAGAAAGAGGCGTAAAAATACTGATTGGCAAGGGTCATCGTTCACAAGAAGTATGTGATTCATTATCTAAAAACAATGCTTATTATATGATAGCGGTAGGTGGTGCTGGTGCTTTCTATGCTAACAGTGTTGTGTCAAGCGAGCTTGTTGCCTGGCCCGATTTAGGTGCAGAAGCTGTTTACAAACTTGAAGTTAAGAATTTTTTATGCTTTGTTGGATGAGCGATATATGAAAAAGGATCATGAAAAGCAGACTCTTTTGTTAGAAGATGAACAATTTATTGGTAGTTTTTTTGAGCATTTAATTGACAAGGATACATTTACCCCAAAGAGTCAATTTGCACAACAGCTTATGGAATTTATAACTATCTTGTCGGAAAACATTATTTGTTTGCTTGATAAAGACTTCAACTTTTCATTTATCAGTAAAAGCTTTTTGGATAAAACAGGATATGATTTTGACTTTTATTTAAGATATGGAGTAAAAAAGATTTTAAGCAAAGCCTCATTTTTGCTAATTAAAGATCTAAAAAGAGTTGTTCTTAGCGGCAAAGTCATTGCATTTGATGAGCTTTTGAAATTTGATTTTGAAGTTATTAAAAGCAATCATGAAAAGTTTTGGGCAGAAATCACATTACATCCATTTTATAAAGATTCTAAATATATTGGAACAATTGGTTTTGTAAGGGATATTGATAAGAGAAAACGAAGTGAAATAGATCTTCTTTACAGTAAGAATAAATATCTAACCTTTTTTGAATCTGCACCTGTAGGGCTTTGGGAATGCGATATCTCCTTAATTGTGGTGTATTTGAATTCTTTGCGTTTGGCAATAGACTATGATATTGAAGAATATTTTGTGCGTAATCCCCAAGAAGTGCAAAATTGCCTAAACCTTTTAACAGTAAATGAAGTAAATCACATAGCATTAAGTAGTTATGGAGTGCAAACAATAGATGAATTTAAGCAAATGATAACTCAAACAGCATATTCCAATAGCTTTAGCTTTGTAGTTAGTATGCTCAAATCTTTTTATCAGCATAGCTTAACATATGAGAATGAAACCACCCATTTGAAAAAAAACAAAGAGAAAATTGATGTAAAATACAAATGGAGTGTTGTTCCTGGTTGTGAAGACCTGTATCAAAGAGTGATTTTCTCCATGATTGATGTTACAGAAGAAAATAAGACCAAATTGGAAATATTAAAATCTAAAGTTGAATTGCAAAATGCAAACAGCAAACTCGAAGAGCTTTTTAAGACAGAAAAGGCATTAGCTTATGAAGCAAATTTGGCGAATGATGCAAAAAACCGATTTTTATCTACTATGAGCCACGAAATACGTACTCCAATAAATGGAATTGTTGGGCTAACACAACTTTTACAAAACACCACACTCACCTCTGAACAAAAGGAATACACTGACTTGCTATTAGATTCTTCGTCGAGACTTGTGACCATTGTTGACCGCATTTTTGACTATTCAAAAATTACTGATCATGAAGACAAAAATCTTATTTCTTTTTCTTTGTATGAAGTGATTGTAAGCTGCGTAAAAACTGTTGCTTATCGTGCTTATGAAAATAATGTAGAAGTTTTTATTATGTGGAATTATGCGTGTCCCGACCTTGTTGAAGGAGACCCAAATAGCTTTAAACAGATTCTTTTATATTTTATTGATAATGCAATAAAGTTCACTAAGCACGGTTTTATAAGTGTTAGTTTAGAGCAAGCAATTGAACAGAATGAGGACATGTTTTGCTTTCATTTTGCAGTAAATGATACAGGAATCGGCTTTGATCAATCATATGTTAAAGATATCTTCGAGCCTTTCTATCAGATTGATAGTAGTGAAAATAGAGAGTTTGAAGGAGCTGGATTGGGACTTGCCCTTGCTACGCAAATGATTAGAGTGCGTAAAGGAAGTATTTCGTGTCAAAGTGAACTTGGAAAAGGTTCAAAGTTTAGCATCATGTTGCCATTTAAAGTGCCTTTTAAGAAGCATATTTTGCAACTAACAAAGCCTAATAATCAAAAGATCATTGCTTGTGTTGATAGTAAAGAGTTTAGAGAAATATTTTCCAACTTTTTTCACAATGTTGGACTTCAAGTCAGCTTTGCCAGTTGCCAAAGTTTAGAGACTGAGATTCAAAATAATAATTATGACTATATGATAGTTTCAATGAACAATGCTGTTGATGTTTTCACCGTTATTGATAGAAACAAGGAAATGATTCAGAAGAATAAACAGAAGCTAATCATGATGTATAGAACTTTTGATACATTTGATATGGATAGATATATAAATCTTCCGATATATGAGCGAATTGCATTGCCTGTCGATATGGTTGAACTTTACAATATTATAAATAGAGAAAAGAGATAAAATTATGAAAAGACTTTTTTTAATGCTTAGCCTTATTATCACTATTTCATTATCAGCACAAGATGTACAAAAAATGATGCTTAGTCCTGAAATAGATGCTGCATTAGAACAGATTAATATGACAAGAGACGATCTTACATTTAACTTTTACCGTGACCAAAAAGACGCATTTAGGTTGTCTTATATTGACAATCTTTTTCAAAACCCATTAGATACATTTACAATATCTGATTCTATTGCAAATAAATTATGGCAAAATGAGGCTTTCATACAAGATCTAAACCTAAAAGAGCTTTTTCAGTTCACTTGGCAAATGATAGATGTTGGAACAGTTGAATCATCTCGTGAGGATAAGCTAATCTTAAATAAAAAGCAGGCAAAACAAGTAAAAAAGTTGAGCAAAGCTCATCAAGATATTATTGAATATGTCTTATCTATGAAGGCAGTTGAAAACGAATTTAGACAGGCATTTTCAAGCCTAAACCAAGATGATATCAACCTTATCAAGGAGTACTTTATCAATGAAGATAATGAGGATAGAGAACCAATAGATTATCTTGATTTAAAAAAGCTTAAAGACTATACAGTACAAGCGAATGAAACAACTCGCAGTGTGTATAAACTTATCGAAAAAGTCAAGTTTGAACATATGGCAAATGCTGCTTTTATTTTACAAGATATTATTAATGAAGTTCATCAAATCATTAGTTTTAATTTGGAAGATAAATCAAAATCAGAGATTATAGAGATAAATACCGAATTAGGAACAATTTGCATCAATCCTCCCACAGAATACAATCTTGATAACGCTCTTTTTGTTATTGATTACCAGAGCCATAATATCTATAAACAGACTCAAAATAATCCGCTTTTGGTATTAATGGATTATTATGGCAATGATCGCTATGAGGGAAGTGCTTATTCTCAAGGCGGCGTATTTATGGGCTTGCAGGTGTTTGTAGATTTTACTGGAGATGATTATTATCTTGCTGGTAGTAATAGTCAAGGTGCTGCATGTTTAGGGCTTGGAGCACTGATAGATTTTGAGGGAAATGATTATTATAATGCAGAGGCTGTTGTTCAGGGAGCAGGCAAACTCGGCATCGGAATTTTGTACGATATATCAGGTAATGACCAATATTTCTGTTCTTTATATGGGCAAGGTTTTGGCTATACAAAAGGCTTTGGTGCACTTGTTGATATAAATGGAAGCGATACATATATAGTCAAGAAAAGCCGTGAAGACTGGCTTCGATACGATAGCCATTTTGAAAGCTTATCACAGGGTTGTGGTTTGGGTATCAGACCATATTATTCTGGTGGTACAGGCGTCTTAGTTGATAAAAATGGAAATGATACTTATATCTCAGATATTTATGGACAGGGAACAGCATATTGGTATGCTCTTGGTGCATTGGTAGATGGCTCAGGGCATGATCAGTATATATCTTATCAATACGCACAAGGTGCAGGAATACACTTGGCTTTTGGTGCTCTCATCGACTATGAAGGTGATGATTTTTATAAGTCAAATGGCGTATCTCAAGGCTGCGGTCATGATTTAGCTTTTGGCGGTTTGCTTGATATCAAAGGTAATGACAATTATATATGCTATGGGCTTTCTCAAGGTGGAGGAAATGCAAATGCGATCAGCTTTTTCATGGATTATTCGGGAGATGACGGATATATAGCCAAAGACACTAATACGATGGGATATTCCGATTTGCGAAGAAGTTATGGCTATATTGGTTTGTTTTTAGACCTTAATGGCAAAGATCAATATGGTTCTCCTCATGGTGCAAATAATTCATCTTGGATACATTCATATTATGGGGTTGGTGTTGATAAAGAGAGCCTTTCCAAAGAAGAAGCCAAAGAGCTCGCCCGACCTGATGCAAAGCCTGCAGATATCGAGCTTAGCGATGATTTGGAACTCTTGTTTTTACAAGCCTCAGCACAAGCAGAAGCTTTATCTCACCTTGTTAAACCAGCACGAGAAAGATTAATTGAAATGGGAGAAGAGGCGATCCCATATCTGTTGGAGCAATTAGATACTGATTTGGTTCGAGAGCAATTAACATTGATGGAAACTCTACCAAGAATGGGCTCTATTGCTTACCCATTCTTTGAGCAAGCATTAAACAGTGGAGAAAATACTTCTTTTTTAATCAGCTTAATAGGCTTTACAAGTAGTCCTGATGCATTTTATTTAATAGAGCCGTTTATGAATCAAGAAAATCCAAACTATTATCTTGCTGTCAGGGCATGCGGCGATTTGAAAAACCAGCAAGCTATTCCATTTTTAATTCAAATGCTGAAAGATGAGTCTGTTGCTGTCAGAAGAGAGGCTGCTATCGCATTGCAAAAACTACCCTCTAAACTTGCCTTTGCTGCTCTAATTGATTGCCTTGACGATCCTTACCAAGAGGTTAGATATTCTGCAGAAATTGCTTTGAAAAAAATCGATTCAATAAAAGTCTCAGAATTGAAGACAGAGCTAAATAGAGCTACTGGCTTGAAAAGGAAGCATTTGCTCAGAATTATTGATGAAAAAAAGCCCACTTATTAAAAAGTGGGCTGAAATATATATTAAGTTATTATTTGCAAGCAATTACACAGAGCACATCGTTTTTGCCGACATTGTCTCCTGAATTAAATGGAATGGAATCGATTGTTCCATCACATGGTGCTGTCAGATTATTATTCATTTTCATAGCTTCAAGAATTACAACTGTTTCGCCTGCTTTGACATTATCACCTACTTGTTTTTCATAGCTCACAATCATACCTGGCATAGGAGCTACAATACCTTGTTGCCCATCAGCTAATTTTGCTGAAGCAGTAGGTGCTGGAGCACTCTTTTTAATAGGGTTTGGAGCAGGGTTTACAGATGGTCTTGTTACAACTGGTGTGCTTTTAACAGGTTTTACGATAGAGCCTTCAGGTACAGCAATTTCAACTTTAAAGTATTCATCATCGACAAATACATCAAATTCACGTAAGTTTTCAGGCTTATCTTTTTTGGGTTTATCGACCAACTCGCCAGCAATAGCTTTGCGAATCATCTCATTTTCAGCTTTAATCTGCTCAATTGTTCGTGGTTTTGCGTCTTCTGGCACTTCTTCCAGCCCATACTTCCATTTCAAGAAACGGAGGCCTGTAAGCGGGTATAATGCAACAATCAGCTCATCATCGATATCTTTTGCAATACCTTTTGCTTTTTCTTTAATTGCGGGCATTTCTGGTTCCAATATATCGCCAGGTCTATTGCTAATTGCTTTTTCGCCACGTGGATATTCTTTCAAAGCCTTTGTTTGCACATCTTTATTTATTTTGCAAGTTGTTTTGCCATATAATCCATAACAAAGATCTTTTACTTCATTTGTAATGCGTGAATATTCTCCTTTTTCTTGGTCAAATAGCACGTTATTCACTGTTTGAATACCAACAATTTGGCTTGTAGGAGTTACCAGTGGCACCATACCCAAGTCTTTTCTAACATCTGGCAAAAGTGCATAAACATCATCAAGTTTATCTTCTGCACCCATAGCTTTAAGCTGGCTAACCAAGTTTGAAATCATGCCACCTGGTGTCTGATGAATAATCACATTTGTATCGATAATAGCTGTTTTTGAAGTATCTAATAAGTGTTTATATTTTGGGCTAATTTTTTCCATTTCTTGGTCAATTTTATTGAGCAATTTGATATCAAATCCTGTATCGCGATTAGTTCCCAACAGAGAAATCACTAATGGTTCAACAGCTGCATGCGAAGTACGATAAGCATATGGTGCCATGCATGTATCGATGATATCGACACCAGCTTCAATAGCCTTAAATAGAGCCAAATCGCCCATACCTGAGGTAAAATGTGTATGCAAATGAATAGGTGTTTTGGTCATTTTTTTGAGTGCTTTCACCAGATCATAAGCATCGTATGGTGCAACCAAACCTGCCATATCTTTGATACAAATACTATCAGCACCCATCTCATCGAGTTGTTTAGCTTTTTCAAGGTAATAGTCGATATTATAGACTTTTCCGCCCATCCTCTGTTCTGTGAGAGAATAGCAAATTGTACCTTGAAAATGCTTTTTATTGTCTTTTATAACTTTTACAGCAGTTTCAAAATTTCTAAAGTCATTGAGTGCATCAAACACTCTAAAAATATCAATACCATTGACGATTGCACGGTCAACAAAAGCCTTTACTACATCGTCTGCATAGTTTCGATAACCAACGAGGTTTTGTCCGCGTAAGAGCATAGATAATGGTGTTTTTTTGATATGTTTTTTAAGTGTTCTTATTCTTTCCCAAGGGTCTTCATTGAGGTAGCGTGTCATGGTATCAAAAGTTGCACCGCCCCATATTTCCATTGAGTAAAAGCCGACCTCATCCATCATTTCAGCCATTGGCAGCATATCTTCGGTTCTACCTCTTGTTGCGTATATTGATTGGTGTCCATCGCGAAAGCTCAGGTCTTGTATTTTTATTGGATTCTTTGCTTTTTTTCTATCTGCTTCATAATTCATTTTAGTCATTTCTACAACGCCATGTTTATTAGACATTTTGCCCCCTATCTCTTTCTATATTTCATTTGCATAATGCTACGATTTGTCATGATACTTTGCTTGCCATAATGTCCCCAAATACTTGGCTCTTGGGGGTATTGAAAGCTATCTTTTTGTGCTTTTTGTTCTTCTTCAAGATACATCATCACACCTGCCAAAGCTGCTTTTTGTTTCATTTCTTTGGTTTTTGTCATAATTTCCTTCCTTTACAGAGGTACATTACCGTGTTTTTTAGGTGGCACAAGCTCTGATTTACCTGCCATTGCTTCGAGTGCATCGATCAATCTAATGCGTGTATCTGAAGGCATTATTACGGCATCAACATATCCACGTTCTGCAGCAATATATGGATTTGAGAATAAATCTTCATACTCTTTTATTTTTTCCAGTCTCTTTGCTTGCTGATCCTCTGCTGCGGAGATATCTTTACGATAAATGATATTTGCTGCACCTTGAGCACCCATCACAGCAATTTCTGAGGTGGGCCATGCAAGTACCATATCTGCACCTAAGTGTCTTGAACTCATGGCTATATAAGAGCCGCCATAATTTTTGCGAGTTACAACAGTCATTTTGGGTACAGTTGCTTCAGAATAAACCCAAAGTAATTTTGCTCCATGCCTGATAATTCCTGCCCATTCTTGATCAGTTCCTGGCAGATATCCTGGCACATCAACAAAGCTTACAAGAGGGATATTAAAAGCATCACAAGTTCTGATAAATCTTGCTGCTTTATCAGATGCATTGATATCGAGACAGCCTGCCAAGACAAGTGGTTGATTGGCAATTATTCCAACAGATCTGCCATTTAGTCTTGCAAATCCAACAACGATATTGGCTGCGTAATGCTCGTGAACCTCATAAAAACTATCTTTATCCATAGTAGAAACAATAACATCTTTAATATCATATCCAAATTTTGGGTTATCGGGTATTATGCTGTCTAAATCATAACAAATACGATCCTTACTGTCGTTTGATTGAACAATTGGTGCATCTTCCATATTGCATGAGGGCAAGTAGCTCAAAAGTATTTTTATTTCTTCTATGCAATGCGGATCATCTTCACATGCAAAATGTGCATTACCACTTCTTGTATTGTGAGTCATTGCACCGCCAAGCTCTTCCTGTGTTGTTTCTTCTCCTGTAACTGCACGAATCACATCAGGACCTGTAATAAACATAAAACTACTATTTTTTACCATAAAGACAAAGTCTGTCATTGCTGGAGAATAAACCGCTCCACCCGCACATGGTCCCATGATAGCAGAAATTTGAGGGATGACGCCAGATGCTCTTGAATTTCTAAAAAAGATATTACCATATCCATTCAATGCATCGATACCTTCTTGGATTCGTGCTCCTCCTGAGTCATTAAGGCCAACAACTGGTTTGCCAGCTTTCAATGCTAAATCCATTACTTTGCAGATTTTCTGTGCGTGCATTTCTCCGAGAGATCCTGCACGTGCTGTAAAATCTTGTGCATAAGCAAAGACAACTCGTCCATCAACGAGTCCATGTCCTGTTACAACTCCATCACTTGCAATATCAACTTTTTCCATGCCAAAATTGCTGCAACGGTGGCGTACAAACATATCTATCTCACGAAATGTTCCTTCATCGAAAAGCAAATCAATTCTCTCGCGTGCTGTTAGTTTTCCTTTTTTATGTTGTGCTTCAATTTGAGCTTCACCGCCCATTTGTTTGGCTTTTTCTTCACGTCTTTTCAAGTCTTCCAGTTTTTCTTTAACTGTGCTCATTTTAACTCCTTTGTTAAAGTAAATCTATTTTATTCTTGTTCTCGCAGTACTTGAATAATATTATAATTCATAGAATATTTTGCAGGTACTATCGAGCTTAAATAGCTGATTATCAATGCCATAAGGGCAAATAATAGAAAGTCGATACCTCGTACTTCCACAGGTAATGAGGTAAATGGAAAGCCTGGAATAGGTATTTTGATATAATTAAAATAGTATTGACTGATAATTAAAATCCCCGCCAGCAATTCTCCTAAAATCGTGCCACACAGTCCCACAATGATACCCATATTGCTGATCACAATATACATATTACGCTCACTAATTCCCAATGATTTTAACAGTGAAATATCGAATTTTCTTTCACTAATCGTACGAATATTATTGTTCATGATGTTAAAACCAGAGAGGACGAGCATAAGAGACAAGACAAAAAACATGGCTATTTTTTCAATTTTGATAGCTTGAAATAAAGAGTGATCAACCACGCTCCAGTGCTCTGCCATTAATAAACTTTCTTCATCTTGACTTTCGTCACAATAGATTTTTGTTTTATTATTAAATGTATTTGCGGTATTCTCTGATTTATGGGTTTTACGTGTTGTGGTCTCAAAAAAGTCTACACCAGTTTGATTCTTAAGGTTCATTGCACTATTAAGAGATATATATGAGAGGCTTTGGTCATATTCTGGCAAGCCAGTAGAGAATATTCCTACAACTATTGCTTTTTCTACCTTTGGCAGATAACCAAAAGCACTTATGACAGCACCTGCTGGGGAGATAAGCTCTACGGTATCTCCAATTGTTGCAAATAGTTGATAAGCTAAATCAGAGCCTAATATGATACCTTTTTGTTCAAGATTCTGTTCACTTGGTTTGCCAAGTTTCATCCGATTTAGAAGTGAGCTTACTTTTTCATGCTCGGTAAAATTTATGCCGATTGATTGTGAAAATACAGTGAAGTTACCTCTACGCAACAACAAATCGCAATGTACAACAGGGCTTATATCTTTTATATTTTTTGTTTGTTTTATTTGTTTACTTATTTCTTGGTAGTTTTCTATTGGCTTTTTATCGTGTCGTGAAAAGCGTATTTCTCCTTTTGTTTCGATCACACGCTTTGTCATATCTGCACTAAACCCATTCATTACTGCAGATACAACAAGAAGAGAAAACACACCGATACAGATACCTAAAAGCGAGAGGATATTTGATGGAGAAAGCAGATGTTTGCTTCGTCCTTTTAGATAACGGGCTGTCAAGAAAAGTCTAATATTCATATATACACTAAAATGCTAATCTGTGATTTCACACATAGAGTTTTTAAATAAAACGAATATATCAAGTATAAAAGTATGGGGTTGATAAAGATCAACCCCAAAAACAATTAATTATCAGGGACCTGCAATACAATCAACTGGGCATACGTCAACACATGAGCCACAGTCAATGCATGCTGCTGCATCTATAGAGCGTGCGTTATCAACTTCGCTGATTGCTTGAGTAGGGCAAACACCTTCGCAAGCACCACAATTGATGCATTCTTCTTTGTTAATCTTATGAGCCATTTTAGCCTCCACATTATTATTATTAATTTAACATAAATTTAAAACGCTATATCTTGTCAATATTTATTTTAAAATTGAGTTTGATAATCTCAATTGCAAAAAATAAGGCTTACTTATACTTTATCTCGCCTGCCAATTTTTCTTCCATACGTGCCATGATAAAGCATAAATCTGAAATCCTGTTTATATATTGTATTATAAATGGATTGATTTCTGATATCTTATGCAAACTAATAATCCGGCGTTCTGCACGACGAGCAACAGTTCGACACACGTCCAGTTTTGCTGACTGAAGAGTATTTCCAGGAAAAACAAAGCCTTTGAGCTCTACACTTTTTTCAAATTCATACACAAAATTAGATACTATATCGACATGTTTTTCTTGAATATTAGCAGATTTATTGATCGATGCCAGATCTCCCATTATGATCATCAAATCTGCTTGCACATGTTCGATTATTTCCAAAATTCTCTCATTTTTTACAAAGTGCTTTGCTTCTCCCAAATGAGCATCAAGCTCATCTATTGTCCCATAAGCTTCAACACGGATATCATCTTTATCCAAACGTTCCCCTGTCCAAAGGCTTGTTTGCCCTTTATCGCCACCTTTTGTCGTGATTGACATATTATTGCCTTTCTTTCATATACTCATCAAAAAGCTTAGTCCAAAGATTGATAAAAAACTGATTTTCCATTTGTCTTTTGCTTGTAATAAAAAAGCTATCCAAGTCAACATCTTGGCTTTTTTGATAGATTAATGCTTGCATCAACATTTCTATCTTATCCATTTGTTTGACATAATGCCCAGTTGGACTACTTCCTGACTCAAATTCCAGCCATAATTTATACAAAAAATCTGAATCATAATAATCCCTCAATAAATATGTTAGGCTTACAGCTTCTCGCCTTAATTTATCTCCTTGCAAAACATTTTCTGCAGGAATAATATCTCCGACAATAGCCTCAGGCAAATCATGTATTAAAGCCATGATCAGCATTTTATTAGTGTCAAGAGTTTCAGGATAATCTTTTTGATATTTTAAACATAAAATTGCAAGTGCAAATGAATGCTCTGCAACACTTTCACATATATTCTTATCTAAACCTGCATAAAGCCAGCCTTGCCGATAAAGATTCTTTAATTGATAAATATTTAAGAAAAAACCAAATTCTGACTTAATATCGATATTAACACTATTTTTAACTTCTTTCACTCTCTTAATCCATCTGTTTTTTGATATTACTTGCCAAATGCTCTAAAAAATGATTGTGTAATATGCCATTACTTGCAATTATCAAATCATCAGAAAAAGCCCATTTTTCGAAATTTAGATTTGTTACTTTTCCTCCCGCTTCTTGTACAATAATGATACCCGCACATACGTCCCAAGCCTTGAGAGAAAATTCCCAAAATCCATCAAATACACCTAATGCAACATAACACAAGTCAAGTGCAGCACTACCTGCTCTTCGAACTGCATGAACTTTGCTTAGGGTATCTCGGAAAATCTCTATATTATCTATTTTTGCACTTGCAAAGCCATATGCAAAGCCTGTTGCCAAAAATGATTTACCAAAGTCATCTTCTTTGCTGACATATATTCTCTTGCCATTTAAATATGCACCTTTACCGCGTTGTGCTGTAAAAAATTCGCCCATTATTGGATTATATACAAAGCCGTATTCCAATTTACCATTCAGCTTGAAAGCTACTGATATGCAGGTAAAAGGGAATTTATGCACAAAGTTTGTCGTTCCATCTATTGGGTCAATAACCCACAATTTATCAGCTGTTTTATAAACAGAATCACTTTCTTCGGCTAAGAATTGCGAATCAGGGCAGATTTTGCCCAAATTCTCTATTAAAAAAGCCTCAATAGCTTTGTCTGTATCTGTAACTAAATCATATTGATTTGATTTTGTACTAATGTTTTTTTCTTGATAAAATGCTGTTTTCAGCATCTCACCAGCTTGCAATATAATATTCTTACTTTGAGTAAATAAATCTAACAAAATATCTCCTTATTTAATCTGACAAATTACTTGTCTTTTGAGTAAATACATTTTCAAAGCCCAGTCCTTCCATCACATGCAGAGCAAAACTGTATTCTTCGTGTGTTATTACTCTATTTATTTCTGGAAACTCATCGGCACGATGAGTCGGAAAATACTGCGACATAATACTGAGATATGTCATATTGCCAATATCTTCTGAAATCCAATTAAGGATTGACTCAATCCCATTGATATTCTCTGGCAAAATCAGAAGTCTGATCATCAAGCCTTTACGAGCAAGGTTTGTATCATTGTCTATCTGCAAATCTCCAACTTGTCTATACATTTCTAAGATTGCCTTTTTGGCGTGATATGCATAATCTGGTGCTGATGAATACTTTGCTGCATTATTATCATTCCAATATTTAAAATCTGTTAGGTAAATATCAACCAATCCATCAAGTTCTTGCAAAATCTCTACATTCTCATAAGCATTTGAATTCCAGACTATTGGAATATTCAAACCTTTTGCTTTAGCAAGCTTTATAGCCTCTTTGATCTGCAGAGAATAGTGAGTTGGTGATACCAAATTGATATTATGTGCACCATTATTTTGCAAAAGCATCATTATTTCAGCAACTTGCTCATTGCTATAATAATGCCCATTTCCCCATTCACTGATATCATAATTTTGGCAATACACACATTTGAGGTTGCAGTGTGAAAAGAATATTGTCCCACTTCCTTGAGTTCCGCTTAATACAGGCTCTTCGCCGCGATGCAATTGATATGAGGCTATTTTTATTTGCTTTGTTGCACGACATTTTCCCAAGCTTGTTGTTCGATCAACATCACAAAGATGCGGGCATACCATACACGTATCAGATAAATTGGACTCCATATAATTATTCTTTCTTACTAATAAAACAGTTTGAATGAATATGGTAAGAGTTCAGAAAGTGAAACTTTTTTACTTTCTTTATCATTGAAAAATATAACTTGCAAATCATTAGAGAACTCAGATAAAAACTGTCTACATGCACCACATGGAGGAAAACTAATATCACTATCAACATAAATGGCAATGGTTTTTAAATCGAGGTCATTATGAAAAACTGCTTGTGTGGCAGCATTTCTTTCTGCACATATGCAAAGAGAATAAGACGCATTTTCCACATTAGCACCTTTATAAATATTGCCTTTTTGAGTAATCAATGCTGCACCTACTTTGAATTTTGAATATGGCGAATAAGCGTGTTTGGCAGCTTCTTTAGCTTCTGCCATCAAGTTTTGTTCTTCTTTTGTATACATTTTCATTTCTCTTTATTACTGTCAATCTTTAATATTTTATCATAATCCCCGCCTTTTATATATTTTTCAAAGAGAGGCGATTCTATTTCTCGAAGTTTTGATAAAATATCGCTTATGCGTGTAATTTGATCTCCTGCAGCCTTTAACCTTTGTAGTTTCTCTTCATCTTTTTCAGTGACGGATAAAAGCTGAAGATTACCCGAAATAATCATCAGAGGATTATTGATTTCGTGGTTTAGGCTACCGACGGTTGCCGAGACAATTGCTTTATTTTGCAATTTCAAAAGTTCATCTTGCGTATCTTTGAGCATCTTATTGATTTCCAGGATTTCTCTATTCTTACTTTTTAAAGTATTTATATAATGGTTTTGTGACAATAAAGCAGCGATAAATGGTGCAATAACTTGCATAAACGACATAGATGATTTGGTAAAAGCATTAGCTTTATGATGACCAAAGTTTATCACGCCATAAAGATTATTTTCTATCTTTAATGGAATACTCATAAAAGATCTCACTTTTTTCTGTGTTTCTCCACTTCGGGTTCTTTTGATATCATTGAGCAAAATACTTCGTTCTTCTTTCACAAGCCATGCTGAAAGCCCTTTACCAAGCTCGAATTCTATAGTCTCAATCATATCTGTATCATTGCCATAGCTTGCTAAAAGCTCAAGTTTTTGTTTGTCTTGATGCAGAAAAAAAATACTTGATGATGAAAACTTAATGACATTTCTAAGTGTACGGAAAAGCTTTAAAAATTGTACATCCTGATTATCTTGATCAAAGTTTTCAAAAAGCTTTGCTATTTTTAATAGAATTGGGCCCTTTGTACGGGGCTTTATTTTTTTCATTTATAACTCGCTATCTTCAGTGATTATTATCTCAATAATATTTGCAAAAAAATCAAAAACATCGTCTTCGTCTTGATTTTCATGTGATTCTTCGTGATTATTCATATCATCCTTCTTAGTTTGTAATTATTGTGTCAAAAACGCTCAGCTCATTGTCTATCGGAAACATACTTGAAATTCCGAGATTAATATTAATGTTTTGCGTGATACTCTTATACTTAAGCCCTTCAAACTTTGATGCAAAGCTGCGCTGAAAGATTTGATTTTCAAAATCAACAAATATCTCCCAAATCTGTTTTTTGTGTGCATTTATTTCTATTATACCATAATTGTTAGTGATAATACAGCTACTAAATCTTTCCAATCCCTCACTATTTTGACAGGTTTCAACTGGCAAGATTATCTCTTTATCAAAGAATTGTACTTGCCATCGTTCTAACTGACAATCATTATATGTACAACTTTTATTAAACTTATTTAAAAGTGCCTCTATTTCTGGCGATTCTGCATGGCGTATTACTTTTCTCCAGCGCTTTTGAGTATTGCTCTCCAGGTTATTTTTTTGGACTGCTGAATATATCATAATTAGTTGTTCAGAACTCAACTGAGATTTGAATGTTTTTTGTAATGGTATTAATTTAAAGTTTTCTTTGATGATAAGAAATTTTAACAAGTTATATAGCTCATTTGCCTCAGTTAGCGAACAGTTTTTTGGCAGATATGGATACGCTTTTTCTAAAAGCAAGAAGTCTGCATAAGATAAGCTTAGATCTTGCCCGCTAAGTTTTGATATAAAATCATTCTTTTCATAAAAGAGCAATTGCAGCTTTGGAAGTGGACTTGTTTCGACCACGCGTACAAAGACATCTTTAGCACGCAAATCAATAGTAGAATATGCTTTAACAGTTATGTTTCTAATTTTTACAGCATAATAATTTGTCGAAATTTGCTTTTCTATACTGACAGGCAATACTGTGCCTGGTTTTAAATATGATTGTAATAGGTTTAAATGCTTTTGCTCTATTTGTATTTTAGTATTTTTATTGCTCATAAGTATAGATCGTCTTATTCATCCATTTTGATAATAAATTCGATTTCACGCTGAGATAATTGAAGCTCTTTTGCTATTTCTTCAATTTCCCATCCATCGTTATAAAGCTTCAAAATCATTTTCTTTTTATATTCCTCATCTGCAAAGCTATCATCACCAGAGTCTACTGTGGCTTTAATCACTTTTTTGTCAGTTTGTACGATATTGATATAGTTGCCCTCGTCTTCTTCTAATTCGTTTTCTTCTTCTGGGCTAAGCTCTTCTGCAATATACTGAGGATCATCGTAGTCTGTTACTATTTCGCTTAATTCAGGTACACTTGGCAAATCAATCTCTTCTTCTGTACTGGTTGTGGGTGATTTGCTCTCATAGGCAGTTTTAAGGTTTTTCTTGTGAACAGCCAATTCTTCGTCTGTGATTTTTGTATTTTGTTTTTTGTACCTGCTTTGCAGTATAAATATTGTCAATACGATGCCAATAACAAGTAAAATACTTGAGAATAATAAGCCTAACCACAATTTGATTGGCGTATCTAAAAAGTCAATTTGCTGAACGTTTAGAGAATCTGCTGAGAGCTCCGCATACAGTCTTTTTGCTTCTAAATCGTTGCCATTTCTTTGATAAATATCATAAAGTATTTTATTTGCTTGGCTTTTATAACTTGAATGTGTTGGGATTGTGCACAAATAATCAATAGCTTTGCTATCTGCACCTATTTCATATGCAAGCCAACCAACTATGAACTCCTGTTTGACAGAATCAGTTTCTATTGACTGAAATAGCTCTAAAAAAAGTTTATCATGCTTGCCAGTTGGATCGAGCTCTTGTACAACTATCTGTGGTTTTACTGGCTCCTCAACAGGTATTTCTACCTCTACAACTGCTTGTGGCAATTCTTCAATAATCTCTTTTTCAACAACAGGCTCTGTTATTATGGGTTCGACAACTTCAATTTCTTTTTTAGGCTTTGCTGGCATAAGGTCGGGTCTTGTCAATGGATAACGCATCTTATTTTTCATTGTAATTGTAGTTGCTGTCACTTCAGGTTTGATAGTCTCAGCCTCTATTTTTGGCTCTGCTACAGGTTTAGGTGTTTCTTTAACAGGTTCTTTCTTAGTTGTTTCTTTTGTTTTTGCAGCTGGTTTTGCTGCTGGCTTGGCTTGAGTTTTTGTTGGTTTAGCTGCAACAACAGGCTGATCAGGCATTTTAAGATCGACATGTACTTTTGGGTCGAT
The DNA here is from genome assembly GCA_020532185.1 of Candidatus Cloacimonadota bacterium. Lineage (GTDB taxonomy): Bacteria > Cloacimonadota > Cloacimonadia > Cloacimonadales > WRIO01 > JAGOCT01. Next base: position 23,678 of record JAJBBH010000106.1, read on the forward strand.
TTCTTTTGCTTTATCGAGGTATTGTTTTGCTGCAAAAGTATTACCTTGAGCCTTATAATAATTTACATATGATAGATAATCTTTGACAGTAGAGGGGTTTGAATTATTAAATATATCAAATATAATTGTATAATTTGTGCCACTTTGATAGCTTTCACGCACTTCAGCAAAGCTTTTGCTTGTATTTATAATGATGTTTAACTGACCACCAGAGCTATTGACATTGATATTACTAACCACAGGGTTATTATATACTTTTGCCTTGCCATTAGCGTTTTGTGTATTGAATAAACTAATCAGAATCTTTTGATTTTGCGGGTCTTTATATATACTAATACTTGCTTTTTGGTTTAATTCAAGCCTAACTCTTGCTATATCTCCATAGCTACTAACGTTATAGTTCAAGAGACGTGCTTGTGCAAATAGGTTAAAAGTCATTAAAATAATACTAAATAAAATTATACTTCTTTTCATATTTCCCCTCAATTAATTTATAAGTTCAATCATATTTCTCAGCTTTACTATTGCTGACGAATGTATTTGTGAGACTCTGGACTCAGTAACACCTATTATTACACCAATTTCTTTCAAATTAAGCTGTTCATAATAGTAGAGCGAAATAACGATTCTTTCTTTTTCTGGCAGGCTTTGGATACCCTTCATTAGCTTAGTTTTCATCTCTTGTTTTAACTTTTCAGATTCATAATCTTCGAATTGATTATCAACCATTTCACTTTCTGACGTACTATAGCTGGGATTCTGATTTGCCTCTTCAGAATCAAGAGAATACAGAAACATAGGACCCAAATTGTCTGTAATTTGATAATATTCTTCCAAGCTGATATCAAGCTCTTTGGCTATTTCATCATCGCTTGGCATTTGATTGGTTGTTGAAAATAGATAATGTATTGCTGAGTCTATCTTTTTCGCTTTTTGCCTGACAGAACGCGGCACCCAATCAAAACGTCTGATTTCATCTATTATCGCTCCTCTAATACGAAAGCCTGCATAAGTCTTAAATTCGACTCCTTTAGTGTGATCAAAGCGTTCAATAGCCTCCAATAAGCCTATTACTCCTGCACTGTATAAATCATCTTTATCAAGGCTTTTTGAAGCATAAATCACA
>JAJBBH010000086.1 GCA_020532185.1 Candidatus Cloacimonadota bacterium
TGCAAAAGCTGTGCAGTAAAAGAGTAATGATTATTTTTTCTAACTGGTTTTGAGACAACAAGAGCCTTAAACTTCTGCCTAATAATAGGTTTTCCATCCAAAAGTTTGGAGATATGATTTGCTTGTTTTCTATTATAAAAATTAGTGTATTGAAAAGCAAAAAGCACAATGAGAATGCATATTATTATATTTTTAACAGCAGTGTTTTTAATTGCAAAATAAGTAGATACGGCAATAGCATAAATAGCAATTTGAGCAAAAAGCGTAATCTGTGTTTTTGCGATAAAAATCCCCAAAATAAAGCAAATAGTAGGGATTAATAACGGTGCGCTGATATATTTTTCTGTATTTTTTCTTTTCATCATTATAATAAAAAAGGGCTGGTTTCAGCCCTTTTTATTTTTGTTAGTAAATTAATATTCTTTTAAAATATGGGAAGCAACAATACCACGTTGGATTTGGTTTGTGCCTTCATAAATCTGCATAATCTTTGCATCACGCATCATCTTTTCGACAGGGTATTCTTTCATATATCCATATCCACCAAGAATTTGTACAGCGTCTGTAGTAACTTTCATTGCCATATCAGAAGCAAAGTATTTACACATAGCAGATTCTTTTGCATATTTCTTTGTGCCTGCATCAATCATCTTTGCAGTTTGGAAAATCATTGCACGTGCAGCCTCAATTTGAGTAGCCATATCAGCGAGCATGTATTGTACAGCTTGGAAAGATGAGATAGGTTGACCAAATTGTTTACGCTCTTTTGAGTATTTAACAGCAACTTCAAAAGCACCTTGTGCAATACCTAAAGCTTGTGCAGCAACCATTGGGCGAGACTTGTCAAAGGTCTTCATAGCAACTAAAAAGCCCATGCCTTCTTTTGCAATGAGATTTTCTTTGGGAATACGGCAGTCTTCAAAAATTAATTCGCGGGTTGCTGACGCACGGATACCCATTTTGTTTTCTTTTTTACCAAAGCTAAAGCCTGGTGTACCTTTTTCAACGATGAAACATGAAGCACCGCGAGCACCCTTTGTTTTGTCTGTCATTGCGAATACAGTGTATATTTCGGCTTCTCCGCCATTGGTGATCCATTGTTTTGTTCCATTTAATACATAAAAGTCACCATCTTTTGTGGCTGTTGTTTCGATAGCACTGGCATCTGAACCTGCATTAGCTTCTGTGATAGCGAAGGCAGCAAGCTTTTCGCCAGTAGCAATTTGTGGCAAATACTTTTGCTTTTGTTCTTCATTACCAGATAATAAAATTGGGTACATTCCAAGCCCTGTAGCACCAAATGCTAAGGAAATACCGGCATCCACTTTGCATAATTCTTCGGTAACTACTGCCAAGTCCATAACTTTGCCACTAAGCCCGTCGTATTCTTCGGGAATCAAGACAGCAAAGAGGTCTGCTTGAGCCATAATTTTGACAATGTCCCAAGGGAATATTTGTTCTTCATCATATTTTTCTGATAAGGGTGCTATTTTTTCTTGTGCTATTCTTCTTGCAAGATCTCTGAGTTCTATTTGGTCTTCTGTTAAAAAGTAATCCATTAATCCTCCATTTTATATTTTTAATAATCTTTATTTATTCTCGTGTTTTTGGTCAAGTAAAAAGTTGTTTATATTGTCAAACTGCTTTAAAGAGCTTATATAGTCATTTACATGCTTTGGCAAGAATAGTGAGACATCTTCATTATTTATCAGTTTTTGCCTTATTTCCGTTGATGATATGTCAATAGCGGGCATTTTTACAAAGCTAAGTTTGTCGAGATAATCAAGTTGGTCCCATAATTTACGAGTTGGTGTATTTCTTGTAAAAACAACAATTTTTGCTATTTCAAAGAGCTTTTGATAATCTTTCCAATCTTTTAGTTGGGCAACATTATCTTCACCTATTGCAAAGTAAATTTGTCTATCTTTGTATTTTTCTTTAAACCTTCTGATGAGTTCAACTGAATATGATTTATTTTCACCTGTATTGTCTAAGTCGCTGACAAAAGCTTTTTTAATTTCTTTTAGTGCCAAGTTTGCCATTGTCATTCTCTGTTGATATGAGAAGATAAAAGCATCTTTTAGTGGTGTATTTGCTGCTGGGATGATAAATAGTTCATCGAGCTGGATTTCATTTATAAAAGCCTTTGATAGGGCTAAGTGTCCCAAGTGAAAAGGGTCGAATGTACCACCAAAAATGCCTGTTTTGATCATGGTTTTTGCTTTATTTTGCTCATTTTTTTATTAAGTATTTTTGTTTTCTTAATAATCTTTTTAAGCTCTTTGCTATCGGGAAAATATTCTCTCAGTATTTCTTGTGTTTGATAAAGCTTATCAATATCTTGTCTATAGTAATGAATTTTTGCACTATAAAACAGGGAGTTTAGCTCAAGCTTATCATGATTTCCTAACTCAATTACTTCATCAAAATACATCAATGCAGAGCTATAGTCGTCAATTTTATAATAAATATAGCCAGCTAAATAGGCTTTTTCAATAAGCTTTTTTTGGCATTTTTCGAGGTATTTATAGGCGTCTTCTCTATTTTCATCTCTGGGGTATTTGTCTAAGAAAAGATGAAAAGCATCGATAGCTTTCACTGTTTCAATTTGTGTATAATGAGGGTTTGGCGAGTAGTAATAATATGCGACGCCAATTTTGTATTGTGCAGTGCTATTTTGTTTATAATCGGGGAAGAGGCTGATCAGCAGTTGGAATTCTGCCACAGCGTCGAGGTATTTACCTGCAAGGAAATATGAGTCTGCCAATTTGTATTGAGCTTCAGCAGTATAGATAGAATTTCTTTCTAAGACTAATTGCTCATAATATGGTGCAGCTTTTAGATATTTTCCTTTATTATAGTAATTTTCTGCTATTTCCCATTTTGTATCAGCTGGTATTAAGTTGAGATTTTTATTGAGTGTGCAAGCAGCCAAGATAAGAACAGTTAAACTGATTAATATCAATGATTTAAATTTCATAATTGCCTCTTTATTAGTGATTTCCGTAATATATCAGATAGACAAGGCTTCCCAAAACAGTAGCGAGCATAACAGGTTCATACCATCTGCTCGAAGACTTTGATTTTTTGGATATAGCATCATCGAAACTAATATTTTTACTAAAGATAAGCTGATTATTTTTTGATATATTAATCAAAAAATGTGGATAAGTATAGACGTTTTCTCTAATAAAAATTATATAGTTATTCTTTTCAACAACGACTTTATTATCTTGCATAATGCCAACAATAGTGGTATCTTCAAGCTTGCTATCCAAGACGGTATAACCATCTTTGAAAGCCAAGTTAGCAAGTCGAAAGGCAAGCTGTTCTGAGGTATTCGATCTGACAATATCAAAATAAATTATCTTGCTGTTAAGAGAATCTAATGGAGCCTTGATATTTTTCCACAAAGCTTCAGTAGTTTCGTTGATATTCATAGTTTTTGCATGAATATTTATTGTGAATGAAATGAAGAATAATAGAAGCAAAAAAGGGAGATTTGAGGCGAGTTTTTTTTTGCTTATTTTTCTTTTATTCACTTTTTTACTTTTTTGTGAGAAAAAATAATCACCTTCAAAGCCGCTCTGAGATGCACTTTTGAAAAATGAGTGAAAATAGTTTTTCAAAAACCCTATTTTGCCCTGCGTATTAGTAAAGAGGGGCATGTTTTTTTTATCCATATTTTATCTCTAATCTTCTATGATAATTCATTTTCCTTAATATGAAAAAAAGCAGGGGATATTTCTATCCCCCACACTAATATTTATGCTTTCAAAAGAAAAGCCTTATAAGCCTTGTAAGTTGAGTATAAATCAGCCTTTGAACATACTTCGTTGAGTGAGTGCATGCTCAAAAGACCAGGTCCACAATCTATCACATCACAACCATGATAAGACAAGAATTTCGCAATTGTTCCACCGCCGCCTTCATCGACTTTACCGAGAGCACCAATTTGCCAGTTTACTTTTTCTTCATTGAAAATTCTCATCACTTTAGCGGTAAATTCGCTTGAGGCATCATTTGTGCCACCTTTACCACCGCTGCCAAGAAACTTTGCTATACCCACGCCATAACCCATATGCACAGCATTGCTTGCTTCGTGCACACTTGGGAAGTTTGGATTGATAGCCGCATTAACGTCAGCTGAAATCACAGAAGACTTGATCAGTGTTTTTCTTGTATTGTATGAACCAGCATCTTCATTATTGTATTTCAAAAGGTCGCCAATAAAATCTAAAAAGAATATTGAATTAGCACCGCTTGCCCCGTCGGATCCTACTTCTTCTTTATCAAAGAAATAGATGATAGAAGTTTTGTCGCTTTCCATTTCCATCACGTCTAAAAGTGCTTGTAAAGAGGTATAAGCACAAATACGATCGTCTTGACCATAACCAATAACCATGCTCTTATCTACGCCTAAATCACGTGCTTTTCCTGCAGGAACGAGATATAGCTCAGCACTCAAGAAATCTTCTTCTTTAATATCATATTTATCGAAGATAAGATTTAGGGCATTAAGTTTTACTGCATCTTTTGTCTCTTCTTTATCTTCGTAATATGGAATTGATCCTAATAGAACATTCATATGAGCGGCAGAAACGGCTTCGGACATTGGTTTGCTCATCTGCTCTTTTCTCGATAAGTGAATCAATAAATCAGGCATAACAAGCACAGGATCGTTGTCATTTTCACCAATACAGATATCTACTCTTTCTCCGTTGGCTTTGATTACAATGCCGTGTAGAGCGAGTGGAGTTGACATCCATTGGTATTTTTTGATACCACCATAATAGTGAGTTTTTAAAATAGCAAGCTTTGTGATCTTGTCTTCGTCAAATGGATTTTGTTTTAAATCAACTCTTGGTGCATCAATATGTGATGCAACAATATTAACGCCTTCCGACATAGGATTTTTGCCTATAACAGCAACTGCCATAGCCTTGTTTTTAAAAACTTTATAAACTCTTCGATTGTTATTGTTTTTTTGGGGGACATCAATATTAATGAAATTCTTGCCTTTTAATTCTTCGACAGTGTAGTCAATAACTTCGCGCTCTGTTTTTGCTGCTGATAAAAACTTCTTATAGTTTTCAGCAAACTTCATAGCGGTTTTCTGTTCGTTTTTGGTTGTATCAGTCCAAAAACACTTCCTTTCATAAGCGATTTTCTTTCTAAGATCATCAGATTTTTTCATCATGTCTCCTTCTGATTTTTTAGTTTATTTGTTAATAGATTTTTTGAATAATGAATTTACGCACTCCTTTTGGAGCTTTGACAATAAATTCTTCGTTTGGCTTTTTACCAATTAGTGCCATTCCCAGGGGTGATGCGACAGATACCTGCAAAACATTGTCATCACGGTCATATATTTCGTCAACACCAACGAGCTGATAAATGTATTTTTCATTTTCAGGTAATTCTGTCAACTCAACGTATGCCCCAAAGCGAACAGCATCTTTTGGCAATGTATTTGGATCGATAACCTTGAGCTGTGACATTCTAAATTGCAACTTTTCCAGTTCGTCTTCAAGGTTTCTTTGTTTTTCACGTGCTGCATGATATTCAGCATTTTCGCTGAGGTCGCCCAACTCTCTTGCTGCAACGACTTGCTTGATAATTTCTGGTCTTTCAAGCACCAAATCATTGGCTTTTTTATGCAGTCTTTTCATACCCTCAATGGTGATGTAGTTTGCCATACTTCTCACTTCCTCCGTCTCTTGTTTAAAAATCTCAGCCCTGTAATTGCTGCTTTTTTTACTCTTGCATTTCCGCTTTTTGACCAATTTTCAAAACAATTTAACAATTCATCAGAATAAAGAGCTAAGCCTGCAGTAAGAATTTCAATAAAGACAGGGTCTCTGGTGTTTTTATAATTATTATAAACTGCAAAATAGAGCTCTGGATCACTTTTGGCAACAGCTTTGAGCATATAAGCATTGATCTTTATAAGCTCTGCACTGGCATTCAACCAATTACTCTCCATGCGGTTGACAAAGCTCTTCAAAAGTGCTTGATCGTTTTGTACTAATTTCATAATAGTCTTTACAATAGACAATGAAAACTCTTCTTTTTTTTCATCAATCAAATTAATGAGCATTTCTGTATAGTGTATAGGGTTTTTCTTAAAAACTGGAAATAATGCTCTATCCAAGAGTAAGTTTGCATCAGCAATATCATTTGCTTTGAGCATTAAATCTTTTACATAGTCAATATAATCGTTATTTTTACGAGCCATCACTTTTCTCATTATACAAACAAATGCAAGCTTGCCACAATCACCTTTTCTGCTCCATATATAGTTTAAAAAAGCTTCGTATTCTTTGGGCTTCTTTGCTATTGTTTGTGATAAAGTGGTCGCTACGAGAACAATAACCTCATTTGGAACTTTGTTGTCAACACGCTCAGGATATGCATTAAAAATTATATCAAAGTCATAATCTCCCATTGGGATTTTTCGTAAAAGAAAATCTTCTGAATCCTGTATTAGCCGCTCTTTCCAATCTAAAGAGATCATTTCTACTCCTTTCTAAAACCAAACAAATTGCTTGGTATTCTCATTTATTTTATGAGAACTAATTTACCTTTTTTAAAGTCATTGCCCATTTTGACTAAATAAGTATAGATACCAGAACTTACAATTTGCTGATGGTTGTTTTTGCCATCCCAAGCAAATTCGGTGCAATTGTTGAGCTTGTGTTTGTAAATTAGCTCTCCAGCCAAATTAAATATTCTTATTTCTCCTGATTTGTCTGCTGGTAGATTTGTAAATATCACCTCCTTCATATCTTTTAATCTCAAAGGATTAGGATATGTTTCCATATAAGTTAAATTAGTGATTTCTGTCAAGTATAAACTATGCCTACTGTCATTATTGTTGATACAATTACCTGCCAAGTCATACACATTATTCACCCTCACCCAATATGGCTTGATAGTATTGATTAACTCTTGAGATAAACCAAGTGTGATTATTGAATCTATCAAAGTCGCTTCTGTAACCTTGACTTTTAGATGGCTAAATGGAGATTCTATACTAAAATCATATTGATAATTATTGATTGAAATAGGGTCAAGCAGCTCTGAAAATATTAGCTCTATCTTGTCTTTGTCATGCAAATTTACAGACCTGATATAAGGAGGAATTGTATCAATTTGATAGCTGATTCTTATATCTTGTGCATCTATTTCTGTGCCTGTGGCAGTCATTAAACCCTGCACTGAGAGCTGAAAATCTGAGTCAGTATTTATGCCGTTATTAAAATGTAATAAAACCCATTTATCACCAGCCATACAAGATATTGATGAAGGATAAATATCGCTATTACTGATACTTGCAATAAAATTTGCCCTGTTTAAAGATGCAAGCGAAAGAGGGCTATTATACTTTAATATTAGCAGGCTGTTATTAATCATCTTTGCATCTTCCAAAACAGCCTGAGCACCCATAGTTACAGAGACCCACAAAGAAAAATGACTCTCATTTATCTCATAATCTTGACTAACTGCCGTAACAGCATAAAAATATGTGCTATCTGCCAAAAGCCCTGTGTCTAAATACTCAGTCGCTGATACACTGCTAACCATCTCAATTTCACCATGCTGACCGAGCTTTCTATATAGATTTACGGTATCGCTGCTATCGTTTTGCCAACTAAGCTTTACAGATTCTTGATCAAGCACTTTTGCACGCAATTGTTTTGGAGTATTTGGTCCTGCAAAAGGCTCTTCTTTTTGCACAAAATAAGTCTTGAGCTGATCACCTTCTTGTCGATTGAAGAAAAAGCCAGAAACACCGTCTTTTGCCTCTTCTAATGCAATAGTTTGAAATGTTTTATCACCTTTAGTCATCCAAATTGGTTTTAGTTCTCCATCTTCGTATTTCACCACATAAATATTGGGTGGAATAGCTAAAATAGCTTCTGTTTTACCATCGCCATCAATGTCGGCACTTGTTGTTGAACTTTGCCCTTTGGTAACATTTGAAAAAGATATCTCAGACAGCATCTGATATCTATTATCAGAGCCTTCCGAGCTTTCATAATTTGCAAAAAGAGCAAAATACCAATATGACTTGTCAAAATTATCTGTCTTAACATAACCTCCAACTAAAAACTCGTTTTTACCATCGCCTGTAAAGTCCCCAATTTCCATAAAATAAGCGTTGAGTACGGGTATGCTCGTGATCCATGATCTGACTGGTGCATTATTAATCCACTCATAAATCATGACATTTCCTGCAACGTCAGACAAGAGCAAGTCGGGATATTCGTCATTATCAAGATTGCCGCCAATGATTTTTGGTATAAACATGCGTCTTTGGGTTGTTGGTGCTGTATTAAAAATAGTGTTGAATTTGACAAATTGGTTTGCCTCTCGATTATAAAGCTCTAAAGCTGTCTGATCTGCCAAGTTTCGTGCGATAATCAGTTGATCTTTACCGCTGTTAGTGAAGTCAAACAATATGGCACCGCTGACATTATTGAGCGACCAAGTTGACAAATCTGGATAGTTTAGCTGCCCTACAAAGCCTTCGTATACGTCAAGCTTTTCGGCATTTAGCCCCAATAGATTAGTTCTGCCACTTTGCGTACTTCCGAGATAAAGTGGGTTAAACTGCTCTGAGAATGTAAATTTGGTAACAAATTCTCCATTTTGATATTCGTAGGCACGCACAATACCATTTAAAGCTGTGCTGATCTCCATACCGATAATTTCGTTGATATTATTATTGTTGAAGTCAAAACTATTTCTGGCAAAAGTAAGCCCAACGCCTATCTCCTGCTCGGCAAAATTGTCAGTATTTACCTCTTCTTCCTTGATATCTGCGATATTGTGCATCCAATCTGTGGCAAATCTATTTCCTGCAAAGTCCTCTGCTTCAAGCATTACGCTTAGCTTTCCCCTTCCTATATGCTCTGGAATTCTCATAGAGAATATTGAGTCTGGAAGAGTTGAACTAATAATAAACTCTTCGCTAATTGCAGTGTTTACATCGTCAAATAGCTGACCTCTAAGATTGACTTGTACAAGCTTATTAAAGGCAAATGTAGCAACATAGTTCAATTTTTCATTATTCCATCTTTTTTGTACAAATAGCGAATTATTCTTGTAAATAGGTAAAGCTCTGTCGATAAATATTGTCTTAAAGCTATCAAAAGTTTGTCCATTTTTGTCTTCTATTCTCACTCTGATACGATATTCACCATCAGTGAAAATATTTGGCAGATAGAAGTGCCCTAATAGCTCATTATGCTTTAGATAATAGATAAAATTAGGAGTATTCTGGTGAGTATAAATATCTTTCCAATCAGTAGAGCTGGGGTTTTTCTTGTTCGAATACATCAGAGAATATCTAAAGAAATTTGGCGAGTCTATTGTGCCAAAGAGGTCAAATGAACTATTTAGATAAGCTCTATCTTTTGGGCTGTCTATGATTATACTGTGTGCACTTGGCAACTTAAGCAGCTTTTCAACATCCAAAAGTCCAGCACCAAACTTATTATCAAAGCCCTTATCTCCCAAATCTTTTGCACTTGCGTGTAATCGTGCTCTGACATCATGATAGCTTAAATTTGGGTTTTCAGCTAATAAAAGAGCTATAGCACCTGTTACAAATGGTGCAGCCATAGAAGTACCGCTCATTTCGCCATATGGATTGGCGGGACCATAAGCTGAGAGGATAGATTGGCCTGGAGCAACAATATCCAAATCAGAACCATAGCTTGTAAAAGAAGCGAGCTGTTGTGCATCATTCACAGCACCGACAGCAATGACGTTATTCAATCTTGCGGGATAGCTTAGGGTAGGACCTGGTGTATTTCCAGCAGATGCGACAATAATTGAACCTTTATTAATTGCATAATTACATGCATCTTCGATAATTGGAGAATAGTTTTCATCACCCCAACTCAAATTAATAATATTACAGCCCATATCTGCAGCATAGATTATACCTGCTGCTGCGTCATTATCTTGAAGATATCCACTGCCGTCTTCTGTTCTAAAACCTGCTCTGATAGGCAGTATTTTCACGTTCCAGGCTGTGCCAGCAATACCAATATTATTGTCTGTATCAGCACCAATAATTCCTGACACGTGAGTGCCATGATAGTTTTCATCACATGCATCATTATCACGATCGAGATAATCTCCGATTCCATCCATATTTGGTGCATCAACAAAGTCCCAACCCTGATAATCATCAATATAGCCGTTACCATCGTCATCAATGCCATTATTTGGTATCTCTGCATTGTTTTTATAAATATTGTTTTGCAAGTCGGGATGATCAAAATCAATACCCGAATCAACCACACCGACTAAAACCTGCTCTGAGCCAACAGTTTGTGCCCAAGCATATGGTAGTTTTATCATTTCAAGGACATGTTTTTGTGAATTATACATAGGGTCATTAGGCACTCGATGAAGCTTATTTAAATAGTTATATTGTGTGTAAGAGAGGTCTTTTGAGGTGCTAAGCTCTGCCTTAACTTGAGACAAATCAGTATCTTCTGCAAATCTTACAAGATAATACTGGTTGTCGTTTTTCATCGATACAGCTTGCACAGACACAGCGTTTTTGCTTTTAAAAAGCTTGCTTAATCTCTGATTTTCAAATTGTTTATTCTGAACTTTTTGGCTTTTATTAGTTTTAATAATCAACTCATTTGGCACATATTCCGCTGCACCAAGCAAGATAAAACTAAAAACTATCAAAGTAAACAAGCAGATCTTTTTCACAATCACTCCCCTTATCTAATCCATTTAATAATAATAAGTTAAACCTATATAATGAGTATCACCCAGATTATCCAAATCAATAGGTATGTACGAATAGTCGATATCAAAGCGATTCCAATTAATCCCCAAACCTAAAGTATAGCTTTCGATATCATAATTTATACGATAACCTGCTCTTAATGACAAGATATCATAAAGAGCTATTTGTCCACCGAGATTATACTTAGCATCATCATTGTCCTCATGTTTTAATGCTTTTGCTTCAACGTTGAGCTTCATATCGCTATTCATTTGTTTAAAGTAATTTGCACCAAATTCAAAAGAATAAGGTATGTCAATTCGTTCGTTTTTCATCTTACTGGTAAAACCGAGATTTTTTAGGTTTGCAAAGACATTGGTGTTTTGCAATGGTGTCTGCCAAATATAGCCAAAATCAACTGACATGCCCAAAGCTGACTCTGTGTGAATCTTGGTAAAAAGTCCATGTACTGTTATGCCTGCAAGTTGGTTACTGGTAAGTCTTTGTGCATAGTTAAAGCCCATGTTTATATCCATCGGATGGAATTCTCCAACGAGTGTGCCGTTATCAAGTCTCTCTTCGAGTTTTCCATAATCAAGAGATGAGAAAAACAAGCCTAATGAGCTGTTTAAACCAGAGTTTCTCCATGCAACAGAATACACATTCGCGTCAAAATGATTCAATTGCATTTGAGAGAAATGCACACTTTTTGCTTTAATATTCAAAGCTGCTGCAGGGTCTTGCATAATAACAGAAGCTGAGGCATTATAAAAGCCGCCAGTTCCTGCTTGAGCCGAAAGAGCAGGCGAGAAATTAAACTTCAAAAACTGAAAGCCATATTCACCAGCTTGGCTATTTACTGATTCTGCACTTAGCAGAAGTATAAAGAGTGTTGCAATTAATAATATTAGTCCTTTTTTCATTTAATCAATCTCCTGATTCTTATTTCTCTACTGCAAATTTTAGTCTGCAGAGCTTATTATTTGCTTCCAAAATAGCGATATAAACACCTGTGGAAAGCTTTGTAGTATCTATAATAAATGATGAATTATCTGGCACAAATGCCGCACAATCACCTGTCTTTTGCCAGATCAATTCTCCAGCAATATTATATATGTTCGCTTTTACTTTAGCTGATTTGCTGAGCATCACGCGAATCGTCATCTTATTATCATACATATACAACCACGGATTAGGATAAATATAGTTTTCACCTTTTATGAAAAGCTCTTCTGCATTGAGGATATTCTGCGATAAGCTCTTATGCCAGGATGCAGTTCTATTGAGATTTCCATATGCATACATAAAGTTTGAGTTTTCAATATCATTAGCGTCAAACTCGCTCAAATGCTGTCTGTAAATATTGCCATCTTCTGTGCCAATATATGCAAAAACAGAGTCATTTTCCACATGAATAAAGGGGTTTCCCTTCGCTTTATTATATACTATTGGATAGCCTGTGATCATTCTACCACGCTCGCTCCACAAACATAGTCTACCCTTGCCAAGCAAAGCCATAATATAGACTTTATCTCCCTTATTGATACTGATTAAGCTCTCGATAGTCTGCGAAGAATCAGCCTCAATAGCCTCATAATGCGGATTTAAAAGCTGACCATTAGCGGCATAAGCCTGATAACCCTTTTCTGTGCCCACAATGATATCTAATTTCCCAATATTATTCATATCAGCAATAATGGGTATGCTGATTGAATTTGCCTCGCTTTCAACAGGAAAGCCTTGAAACAGCTTGCCTGCAGAGTCAAACAGACACAAAACAAAGGTCCCCAATCCTGTCTGATAGCAGAAGCTATAATCATTCACCCCATCATTATCAAAATCTGCTTGCAATAAATAAGCTTGATTGATATCTGGAGCATATTCAACTGCAAAACTGTCTATAGTCATATCTTTCAAATCTATTTGTACCAGATAATTAGTTCCATCTTTTCGTGCTAAAAATGATATAAAGCCTGCATAGTAAGTCATATTACTAAATGGTGTAAAAGCTTCTATTTCATACTCTAATGCACTATGATCTGCAAACCAAATATGAAGAGCTGCATTATCACTCAATCCCACCATCTTGACACGCTTATCTTGGTAAAACAAAGTGTCGGGAATAGTAATCAAGGGCACTGTCAAACGTGCATTATTTTCAGCAAAAGCAAATAAATCAAAGCTCTCTCCATCAAAGCTGACAGCTCCCTCATCAGAGAAGGGGATAAACAGCTTATCTTCTTCACTATCATATGCATAGGTTCCATAAAAACGTTGCAAATTAGCATAGTCATAAGAGAGCACAGACTGCACCCCGTTTTCATCAACCATGATATTATCATTTTGGCTTATATAGTACTGTTCAGCATGCGTATCTTGATTAAAATCATGTACAAATATATGTTCACCCGCAATTGCTTTTGTGTCGGCAAAGTGAGTTTGGTGATTGAATCTGACAGAAAAGAACATAGTATCTTGCGATGCAGAGATATTGTAAATCTCGATATTCGATTTGCCATAATAGCTTTCACTTGAGGGGCTGGAAAAGTCTCCATTAAAAGGATTTATAGATTTACCAAAGTATGTGTTATTTCCTTCTCGATAGGCATCATAAGGTCCACCTCTCATGTACATATGTGGTCTTGAGCTATCCAAATGTTGAATACCATCTGCTTCTTCGAGATCGACACCTTTATGTTTTGCATCTCCATTAGGGATATTTATCTCAAAGTCATCAGTAAAAAACTCATCAATAATATTCTCATCAATATGCCAAATAAAGATACCTGAGGGCTCGACATATTGCCCTGTATCTGCATCTACATAGGGAAAGAAATAGTCCCATTCACAACCTCTGAGCACATTTGTCATCATATTTGGCATGGGCACATTAGTTTCGGGATAATAATCTTGCAGCGAATCTGGCAACACATCAAAAGTAAAAAGGTGATCATTGATTACGCCATTTACTTCAATCTCATCTTTTCTAAAGTTGGCTTGTCTATTTTCAATCAAAAAATACTCTTTATCAGAAATAGGTATTTTATAAACAATCTTTGAGCCAGCTGTTTTATTCATCGGATAAGTCAGCTCCAGGTTTTCTTGGCTTGTTTCAATCACGATCGGATCGTTCCAGCCCAGATAAACACGCGACCAAGCTGAGGGCAAACATGGTGTTTTGCCATTATTATTCCAAACAGCAGTTCCCATCAAGCCAAAATTGCCAATCCCTGACGAGCTGCCATTTGCTGAGTAATTATCAAACAAAGTTGGCAAGCCAAGCTGATGCCCAAACTGATGAGCCAACACGCCAAATATATCAAAAACATAGTCATCGAGATAAGGGCTTTCTTCTTCGGGAAAATCTGGATGGCGTTGTGATTCAGGAACAATCACGATCTCGCTGATAAAGCTGCCATCGTCAGTTTCAATTCCTTGATAATCCATATTATCAGGGTCAAATTTATTTCTAAAGTTTGCCTTTGTTAAAAAAGTACTCCAAATAGCATGTTCTTGCGTATCAAAGATATCGCTTTCTTGTCCTGCACCTGCATGAAAGAGAATAAATGCATCATAATTATTAAAATCAATATCTGGATCAATTGCATTAATAACGTCGCGTGCCAGTTCAGCTCTACGCTCTCCATTGACCGAGTCATCACCATAATAGCCCATTGTCTGATTCAGCTCGACTATATTTGGATGTATAGTATAATTTAGCTCATATTGATATCTTGAGGCATCGAGAAAGAAGTCTTTCAAGTGTGTCATATAAATATCAAAGTATTCGAGATTATGTGGATGATAATCGGGGTATAGAGATTCAGTTTGAAATTTAACGTCAGAGAACTCGCACAACATCACCAAGACGTGTTCGGGTGCTGGTCGTCGAGCACGAGATCTTGGTCCAAATATTTCAGACGCTCGACTATTATTAAATACGACACCGTTTTTTTTCAAAGGATGTGGTGGGACTGCAAAGCTGATACTAATACTCAATAAACAAGTTATCAGCATCAATAACAAAGATTTTCTCATCAAATACTCCATATTTTTAGACTGCACTCATTGAAAATTACACACTATTATTCAAAAACTAAGAGCTACTAAATTTATAACTATCCAAAGATAATTCTATTACACGCTATTTAAAAGAAATACCCTCTTAGATCATAAGAGGGCATAAAAGTTTGTGTGTAGCCTTGTCAACTATTGATGCAAAGTAGGCTTTATACTATTATCTCACTTATGATAAGATCTTTCCTGTCATAATATCTTGTTCGTTGCATTTACATACATTTCTAAATTCATATTTTGGTTGCCATGTACCAGCTTTTGAATCGCGAGACAATATTAGCTTTATTCTTTTCATTTCAGTTTCGCACACTGGGCAGATAAGTTTGCCTTCATTGCTCATATCGTGTGCTACTTTTGCTGCGAATGTTTTACCTTTAGCCATTGCTTCCTCCTTAATTAATGGATTCCATACTTTTAAATAGTGTTAAATTGTCAAGCATTATTTTACTCTTAACAAAATTAGCTTATACTCGCTCAATATAAGAGCCATCACGTGTATCAATCTTGATCTTTGTACCTACTTCAACAAAAAATGGAACAGTAATTGCCAAACCTGTCTCTGTTTTTGCTGTCTTACCGCCTCCTGATGCTGTATTACCTTTGACGTTAGGCTCTGCTTCGGTAATTTCTTGAATCACTGTGATAGGCAATTCAATACCCAAGATATCACCTCTATCATCAATCAACAAAGCAATATCAATGTTTTCTGTCATAAATTTGATTTTCTCACCAAAGATATCAACACTCACAGGCATTTGCTCATAAGTCTCATTATCCATCAAATACAAATAATCTCCATCTCGATAGAGATATTGTTTTTTATGCTTTTCTACACGCACCTCAACAAGCACGTCTTTATCACGAAATGTGTTTTCCAATACTTTTCCTGTTTGCATATTTCTAAGCTTTGTGCGTACAAATGCAGCCCCTTTGCCAGGTTTTACATGCAAAAATTCAACAATTTCATATATACCATTTTTAAATTCAATGATTAAGCCATTTCTTATATCTGAAACATTAGCCATATTACACCTCTTATATTATTTTCATTTATTTCCAATTACCAATTTATTATACTATCGTTTTTTTGTAAAGTGTTTTTTTAAAAAATGTTTATTTTGTTAAACTAATCTTTTTAAACATGCCCCTCTATATTAATACGCAGGACAAAATGGGGGTTTTCAAAAACTAATTTTCATTCATTTTATAAACAGCCTCTCAGAGCCAATCTAAAGGCAATTTATTTTTCATTAAAAAATCAATTTCTCTCAAAAATATAAAAAAGGGCAGAATATTCTGCCCTTTTATTATTATAACTGTTTTTTATTTCATCAACAACATCTTACGTGTTTCGACATGTCCGCCGCTCTTGATTTGGTAATAATACACGCCAGAAGCCACATTTTTATCGTTATTATCTTTACCATTCCAAACAATAGTATGAATACCCTGTTCAAAGACATCGTCAGCCAATTCAGCCACTTTTTGTCCTTTTACGTTATATACATTCAGTTTAACTCGATCGCTATTTTTCATAGCAAAGGAGATAGTTGTTGTTGGGTTAAATGGATTTGGGTAGTTTTGATACAGTGTTACAGCCTTTCGTGGCACATTATGTTCGGCAATAGGGGTAAATCCGCCAGTAGATACTTTTTGCATATAAACACCAACAATCTCTTCTTTACCTGATGAGATATAATCAAGCCAAGCCACATAAGCATTTTCATGATCTATCTTTGCTATTTTTGGCTCTGTTTGTGTGTGAATATGTTGGGTAAGACTTATTTGTTGTCCCAAAACGCTGCCATCTGCATCAATCATACCCATATAGATATCATGATCATAAAAAGCATCTTCCCATACAGCCAAGACTCTATCATACATAATTGCAATATCGACAAAAGTTTGAGCTGAATCTTGCACTGCAATACCCACGCCGTCTGCATCCCATATTGGGTTGAGCAAATCATTTTCTATATTAAATCTTTGTGCATAAATATTATAGTTATTATTTATTGGATCACGGAAATCTCTCCAAGCCACTGTCAAGCGTCCATCCCATTTAGAAACAAATTGGTCTTGGGATTGTGGAAATTCTGCGACAGGTACACCATTTTCTACAAACTGAGGTTCGCCTTGCATATTAAACAATTGTGAATAAATATTTACTTCATTATCATCATTTCTGTTATCCACCCAAAGTGTCAACACACCTTGATTAGTAATATGAATTTGTGGATCTTTTTCATAGTTATCTGGGTTTACAGCAAGAGGCACACCGCCTGATGGCCATTGTGGATCTTTTGAACCATTAGCCTGAATCTTGTAAAGATATAGATCTAATGCACTTTCATCAACATAGATTAGATAAAAATTATTTGAGCCCATTAATTTAACTTCTATGTTTTGTATCCCAGAATCTGGGTCAACATCAAATTCATCATATGGTGCTTTATTGACAATTGTTTTGCCATTATCTCCCCATTGACGACCATTATCATTTATTTTCTGTCCTTTGACACACTTATAATTATTGAGGAAGACTGTATCTGTCCAATAAAAATAGTATTCGCCATTAATTTCATGCACACCTAAATGGTAGTTTGCAAGAGCTTGAGTTAACAAAGACAGTTGAATTCCATTATTTCCCCAAAGTTTTTCACCTGTTGGAGAGATTTTCTGTGCTTTTGGAATCTCAAAACCCTCATTAATTTCCAACCAAATAAAAACCAAATTACCTTGACTATCCATCATAGCATTATATTCGATTTTTGCTGAGTTTTCGTCTGTTATTGCCACACCATTTACTGCAAAAATCAAGTTTTTATTAGCATCAACTTTTTGGTAGAATATTTGCCCGCCAGAGCTTCCAAAACGGCCATCAAACCAAGTTATATAAGCATATCCTCCATGAGAGAAAATCTTCATATCTTTAGCATTACCTGAAAGCCCTGTATACATATCACTGCCATTTTCAGCAAGCAAAAGTGAGTTATTGCCACTTATTATCTGCTGTGTCAATGACAAAGAGCCTTCACTTTCATTTGCCCAAATAAAATGAATATCATTGTTTAATACTTTCACATTAGCGGCGTATTGATTACCTTCCAAACTTGCCAACGCTTTACCATTAGCTTCCCAAACAATATTGCCATCAGTATCAAATTTTTGACCATAAATATCTGTACCATAGCCAATACTTGCATTTCTATTATCTTGCCAAACAAGAACACAGCCACCATCATTTAAAGATGCAATACGCACTTGATTTTGGCTCTCTTCCATTTCAACAGCAACTTTTGGTGCAGTCCATACAGGATTACCTAAATTATTAAACTTTTGAATAAAGATATCGGGGTTTATGCCGCTCATATCCAATCTTTTATCTTCCCAAGTAACAAAAAAATCTCCATTTGTAGATGCAGATATTCTTGGTTTTTCTTGAGTTGCTGGGTCATTTGTAATATTAATCCCGCTATCAGCGAATTGTTTTTCTCCATCAATATCGATCTTTTGCATAAATATTTCATAATCTGAACCTGATTCGCTCGTAACTTTTTGCTCCCACGCTATGATAAATTCATCATTTGAGCTTGGTGCAAGGCGAACAGCACCTGGTTCATTATTACTTGATGTAAAATTAGTAAGCAAGCTTGGACCCCAATCAAATGTGCCATCTGCAAGAATTCTTGCACTGTAGATATTGGTCACATTAGAGCCATCTTTTGCCAAGAAAGCGATAATAGCCCCATTAGAGCCATCTTCCCAAAAAGTATTCGATGTTACAATAGAGCCTACTATTCCTATTCTTATGCCGTCTGTCTGCCAGCTTGCTTGACCTTGACTTGACACTCTCTGTGCATAAAAAGCAACTTCTGATAGTCTCTCATCATTCCAAACAATAATTGCTCCGCCTGCTTCATCAGGAACGATATTGAGGCTAATCTGCACTCCTGTTGCTTCACATATTGGAACACCGTTACTATCCCAAAGCATATCTCCATCTGCATTAAGCTTTTGGGCAAATACATTACCGTCTTTATCCTCAGCAAAATCAATCCAAGCAATAATTACACAGTTATCACTTGTTGTAATAATCACAGGGTCTTCTTGTCTATCAGGTTTATTGCTAACTACCAAGCCATGTTCGCCCCAAAGCTTTTCGCCTGTTGGGCTAATCAACTGAGCATAAAGATCTCGTTCTCCATGTCTTGTATCTGACCATACATAAACTACACCTTCATCGATGCTTGCAGCTGTTCTAAACCATTCAATATTTACACCTTGTCTGATTGGCAATGAATCGTCCCATTCGACATTCGCCATCAAAAAACTAAATAAGCCTGCAAAGACAAGCGTTATCAAAGCTAAGCGCTTCATAAATCCTCCATTATTTACTATTTGTTTATTCTCTATGCAATTTTCTTTCCAAAAATCCAAGTTTATCAAAATTCTTTTTCTTTTTAATGCTCTGCAGACACTGCATTGTGCTTCTGTGCTGTTTGCATACGCTTCAAATCAAGCAAAGTCTTTTTAAGCTTCTCATCTGAAATATTCCATTCTGCCTTCAAATTATCTATAAATTTCTTCTCTTTATCTGTGGGAATATGATTTCTATATGTCAAAAAGACAAGCTCATAAAACACTGCCTCTTTAACTATCACAGAGCTGTCTTTAAATTGTAGATATATCTGTTGCAAACTTTGCTTTTGCGGTTCATATGTTGAAAAATTCATCATTGTTGCATGACTAAAAATACTGATATAATTCTGCTCATGCTCGTCAAACTCCCCGTCCAAATTAAACAAATAAAAAGCCAGATCAATCAAGCCTTTCTTTTCATTCTCTTTAAAAACTCGTAAATGCATAGGTTATATCTCCTTTCATTATTTATTAATAATATAACTAAGGAGAGATAAAAATGCAACAGCTTATTTTATACAAAACATAATAGCTGTTTAATTTACTGATTGATACACAAAATCTATGCTCTACTTTTTTTGCTTTTACTCTTTTGTTCAAAGAGAGAATAAACTACTGGGATTACCAAAAGCGTTATCAACGATGAACTAAACAGACCGCCAACCACCACTCTTGCCAGAGGTGCTTGCATTTCTGAGCCTTCTCCAATACCTATAGCCAATGGCAGCATACCCAAAATAGTTGTCAAAGCTGTCATCAAAATTGGACGTAACCTTCTTCTACCAGCTTCCACAATAGCTTCATAAAGTGGCAGTTTCTCTTCACGATGCAAATTATTAGTCGTATCAACCAACAAAATAGCATTATTCACTACAATACCGCCCAACATAATCAAGCCAATATACGACTGTATATTAAAGGTCGTACCTGTCAAAAATAGTATCAAAATCACACCGATCACCGCAAGTGGCACAGCAAACATAACAATAAATGGATCCTTATAAGATTCATATTGGCTTGCCATCACTGCAAAAATAAGCATCAATGCCAAAATAATACTCACTAATAATTCACGAAATGCCTTTTCTTGCTCTTTGATATCTCCAGCTATCTCAACGCTGTAGCCTATAGGAGGATGTATTTGCACTACTTCTTTTTGCAGATCTTTGATCACATTGCTCATGCTGCGACCTGCCAAGTTTGCCGACACATAGATAATACGCTCTTGATTCACACGAGATATCTGAGTCGAGCTCTTACCCTCTTCTATCTTGATCACATTTTTAAGCATTACTGGAGTGCCTGAATCATTGATTATATTTAAATTCAATACTGCATCAAGCTCAAAGTATTCTGCATCAGGTATTTGCAAAACAATAGGATATTCTTTGCCTTCTTCGCTAAATTCACCTGACTTGAGTCCTGAGAGTATTGTCTTCAATGCATTTGCAATCTGTTCAACTGTCAAGCCAAATTCTGCCGCTTTCACACGATCAATGATCAATAGGTTTTCTGGAGATCCTGCTGACCTACTGATATTTATATCTGTAATGCCATTAACAGTTTCCATACGTTTTTGTGTCTCTTGTGCAAGCTTCAAAGCTGTCTCTTGATCATGACCTTTCACTTGCACCTCAATACGTCCGCCACCACGACTCATAATACGCGTCATCATATTACTGGAGGCTGTACTAACTCTCACTCGCACACCTGGCAAATTGGATACAAGCTGTCTCACATGATTTGCTATCTGTTCATCTGTACGTCTTCTCTCTGATTTTGACAAGAGTTTCAATCTAATATTAGCAGTATTTGGTGCATTACCGCCAAAACCAAAGCCACCGACACTTGTTACAGTGCTCACAGCTTCAGGTACATTATCTAAAATTAGCTGCTCAGCTATTCTCACCGCTTCATCAGTCAAATCGAGCTTTGTTCCCGCATCCATATCAAAGTTTATTCTTATCTCGCCTTCATCAGCTTGTGGCATCAATTCACTACCTATTAATGGCAAAAACACCAAGCTTCCCAACAAAATAGCGATTGTAAAATATATAACTTTTTTTCTATTACCCAAAGCATATTTCAAAGCTTTTACATATTTATCTTCAAGATCTGTCAAAAAAACCGAAATACGTGCAAAGATTCGCTTATCTATTCGTGATTTCTTGTCCACTTTCTCATCTACATGCACAGAAAGCATACGACTGGATAGCACAGGCACAAGGGTAAGTGCGGACAACAATGAGCAAGCCATAGAAAACACTATCACCCACGCAAGTTGTTGAAACAAGACACCAGTAAAGCCACGCATAAACACCACTGGCAAAAACACTACCAAAGATGTTAAAGTGCTCGCAATAATAGGCATAGTAACTTCTTCTGTACCAATAATAGCGGCTTCTTTTTGCTCAACACCCAATTCACGATGCCTAAAAATATTCTCCAACACAACTATCGAGTTATCGAGCAAGCTACCAATACCCAGTGCCATGCCGCCAAGTGTCATCAAGTTTAACGTAAAGCCATTAAAGTACAAGAGCCCAAAAGTAGCTGTAATGGATATTGGAATAGAGGTCGCAATAACCAGCGTACTCTTTATATTTCTCAAGAAAAATAGCAAGACCAATATTGCCAAAATACCACCTAAAAAAGCAGAGCTCACCAAGTTATTGATCGACTGTTTAATAAATACAGATGTATCAATCAGAGGAATCACCTTGATAGTTGGAAAAGTCTCGTTAACTCTCTCCATCTCACTCAACAAGCCTTTTACCACTTGCACAGTATTTGTGCCCGACTGTTTATTGGCTGATATTTGAATACCTGCTTGTTGATTAATGCGAATATAACGTGATACTTTGCTCGAACTACTCTCGACCTGTGCAATATCTTTTAAAAAGATATTCACACCATTACGCCTGGTAATAAGTGTATTAGACAATTGTTCCAAATCTTCAAAAGTGCCTGGAACACGCACTGACACTTGATAATTACCTCTATGTACCTCACCTGTAGGAATATTTATATTGGCTGTTCTAATTTTTCGGCTTATCTCATCGAGCGAAATATTCAAAGATTGAATCTTATCGAGATTAAGATTGACATGTATTTCTTTTTCAAGTCCACCACGCACATCAACACTTGCCACACCTGCCACTCTCTCAAAACGCCTTTTCACCTGATCATCAATCATCATGCGTAACTCAATCGGGTCAAGATCACTAACCACACCAAAGTTTACCACAGGCATAGCAGCCATATCAAACTTACGCAAAGATGGTCTACTTGCCTCTTCGGGCAAACGTGATATTATGCGGTCAAGCCTCTCACGAATATCATTTGCCGCAACTTCCAAGTCTGATCCCCATTTAAAAGATACTTGCACATTGCTCACACCTTCAGATGATTGCGAGCTTATCTCTTCCACACCTGGCACAGCAGATACAGCTTCTTCTATAATCTTTGTAACAAGTTCTTCCATAGCCAACGGATTTGCATTACTGTATGAAGTTGACACACTAATTGTCGGAGAGCTCACATCTGGCATCAAGTCTATTGGCAGTCTCGACAAAGAAATCGAACCCAAAATGATGATTATCAACACCACCATTGAGGTGAATATAGGTCTTTTGACTGCTTGTTCGGTTATTTTCATTTTCTGTCTCGCTTGCCATTATTTTTTGTTTCGGCTTCATCTCTGGCAATTATTCTGCCATTACTGAGCAGGTTTTGTCCAACTGTTACAACTTCCCCTTCGATCTCTGGTTCTAAAACCTCTATAAAGTCTTTATTTTGAATACCTATATTAATTTTTGTAAATTGAACTTTTCTATCTTCTGGATTCACAAGAAACACACCTTTAACCCCTTCATAAGTATAGTATGCATTAGCAGGAATGATTCTTGTATTCTTATTTTCTCTATATGTTAGATTGATTCGGGCAAACATACCAGGCTTTAATAAACCCTCTTTATTATCAATTTCAAGCTCTATTCGAGCTTGACGGGAATCTTCTTGCAACATTGCAGAGATTTGAGTAATCGTTCCTGCAAACACCTTATCAGCCCATGTATCAGCCTTAACTTCTGCTGTCATTCCTCTTTTCAATTGAGGATAACGCTCCTCATTGATAAAAATCACGCCTGTCAGCTTATCAATATGCAATAAACTCATGATATTTTGACCAGTATTCAGCCACACACCCTCTTCCACAAATCGTTCTCCCACGTATCTATATGGCTCTGAGCTATCCCAATTAGCCTTGATCTCGCATGCATTGAGATTGGATTGAGCATTTTTCAGTTCTGCATTTGCACTCTCAATATTTGCCTCTGAAATATCATATTTAGACTTGCTTGCTATATATCTCGAATAATATTGATCATATTCTGATTGTGATAAATAGCCTTGTTCGCGTAATTCACGATAGTTTTCAATTTCTCGCTCTGCAACTGTCCACTCATCACTTGCCTGATTAAAGTTCGCATTGGCAATAGCAAGGCTTGCTTGTGCCTTTTCTAAAACCTGTTGATAATTGTATGGATCTATGCTGGCTATGACGCTGCCTTTTTCAACTTTGTCTCCAATATTTACGTGCATTTTCAATAATTGACCGTTCACTTTTGGCGATACCAACATCTTGCCTTTTGCATAGAGAGTTCCTGAAAACTCTTCCTTTTCTGCAATATCTCCTATCTGGACTTTTTCTGTCTTTACGCTGATTTCGCCTTGCATCATCCGACGCATATTATTCGAATTGGCGTTTAATTTTTCTGGTAAAGTCTGAAAAAGCCTTATTCCTAAAAGAGATATAAATATAATAATTATTACTATCAAAACCTTTTTCTTACTCATGCACACCTCAATTCTAATGCTTTATTGTAATAATAACTTAATTCAATTCTTATTGTTACCAACTTTTATTGGCATTTTTTATGAATTGGGTTTAGAGTCAAGAGATTTTTGCCTATTCTTTAAAACCACTGATAGATATAATGAGCAATTGTAGGGACTGTGCCTTGTGCCTGTCCAATCTATCAATACATAATCTTCGCAGGAATTTATACCTCTATTTATTAGTACAGACGTGCTCGCAATTATCCTTAATTGCGAATGTAAAAACACACTGACGTGCTCGCAATTATCCTTAATTGCGAATGTAAAA
>JAJBBH010000043.1 GCA_020532185.1 Candidatus Cloacimonadota bacterium
AATAATATTTATATATAGGTATTCAACTAATCTTTATGTAAGCTTTGGTTTCGCTTTATGAGCATAATCTGCTCTATATGTCTATTTTCTTCCTAATCTAAACCCCTTTGAATTGGATACTTGTAATCCATATCTTATTAAGTTTTCGTTGATTTTTGCTCTGTTGAGTGAATTATTTTCAGCAACTTGTGATTTGCCTGGATATATCTCGTAAAGCTTACGGTGTAACTCGTCAGTAAAATTTGGCATCAATACATTAGCACCACTTGTTAGTGCAAGATATCTTCCCTCTGGATGCAAAGCCTCCATTGCTGTTGTGGCAGGGATATTTATGTCGGAAAGCAGAAGTCTGATAATAGCCATTACTTTGAGTGCCAAAGTCAGATTGCCGTCAGGGCTGTCTTTGAGCGGAGTATCTTGATGTGCGATAAATGGACCAACGCCGAGCATGTCAGCATCTATTTCTTTGAAAAAGAGGATATCGTCAGCAATAGATTCGAGTGTTTGACCTGGCAAACCAACCAAAGAGCCACTTCCTGCCTCATATCCCAAGCTTTTCAAGTCTTGTAAACAACGCTTTCTGTTTTTATGGCTCATTCCTGGATCCATTTGTTCGTAAAGCATGCTATCAGTAGTTTCTATTCTTAATAGATATCTGTCTGCACCTGCTTCTTTTAATAGTTTATACTCGTCATAAGTCTTTTCGCCTATACTTAGCGTAATAGCTATATCTTTGGCTTTTATTTCTCTGATAATTTCGCAAAGTTCAGCTATTTTGAAGGTATTATTTTCTCCACCTTGTAACACAATTGTTTTGTAGCCATAATCTGCTGCAGCATTAGCTAAATACAAGATTTCATCCTTATTCATCTTATATCTTTCTACAAGCTTATTATCTCGTCTTAAGCCGCAATACAGGCAGTTTTGCATGCAGATATTACTTATTTCAATCAAGGCACGCAAATGTACCTTGTTGCCCAAGAGCTCCGTCTTTTTTTGATGAGCTTTTTGAAAAAGATAATCATTGTTTGTATTGTCGTTTAACAGATGCATGATCTCGTCTTTGGATAAGACAGCATTTGTAAACGCTTTATTTATTATGCTTTTAATCATATTTCTCCAGTTATTTAAATATTTGCACAGCTCGATCAAGTACGCCTTGAGTCTTGCTAAACATCAGTCCATAATTAGTGATTGGCACGTTCATTCTTTGGCATTCAATAATACGTCTTTTCATTTCTCTGTGGCTGATCATGCAGCCACCGCAATGTATTACCAACTTATATGTGTCCAAATCTTCAGGAAAGTCATAAGCACTGGCAAAAGCAAACTCAAAGTCTTTTTGGCTGAATTTCTTTATCAGAGCAGGTATTTGCTGCCTGCCTATATCATTGCATTGTGTGTGGTGCGAGCATGCTTCTGCAATCAGTACTTTGTCTCCATCTTTTAGCTTTGCAAGCGTGTCCAAGCCATTTAGCATAATATCAAGCTCACCCTTGTAATTGGCAAAAAGAATCGAAAATGTGGTGAGTTTGATAGGTTCAGGCACAATCTTGTTGATAAGTTCAACACACTGAGAGTCTGTAATAACTAAATCAACTTGATTGTTTATTTTTTTTAAGAGGCTTTCTATCTCTTGAGGTTGGGTACAGATTGCCACAGCATTGAGGTCAAGTATTTCTCTTAAAACTTGGACTTGTGGCAGTATTAGGCGTCCTTTTGGTGCAGATTTGTCAATTGGTATGCTCAAGAGAACAACATTGTTTTGTTTTATCAAACCTTCAGTAATGCTGGGTCTTTGTTCGTAAATTGAGCTGATTTTGCTGATCATCTTTTCTTTTAATATATCAATGCTTTCTTTGTCTTTTGTGCTTACGTAAAGTAGCTCATCGCTGTTGATTTGGTGGGCAGTTTTTTGCAAATCTGCCTTATTTTGCACAATAATATAGGGCACTTTCTTCGTTTTAACTTCAGCAATAAACTTTAAATCAATATCTTTTGCCCCACGTTCATCAAGCAAAATTATCACAATATCTGAACGCCACATACTTCTATAAGTGGCTTTCACACGGAGTTTTCCCAAATCACTTTGGTCATCATAACCAGCTGTATCATGGAAAGTTACAGGACCCACAGGAACAAGCTCGAATACCTTTGTTACAGAATCTGTTGTTGTGCCTGCTTGTTCAGATACAATCGATATATTTTGTCCAATAATTGCGTTTATTAGAGAAGACTTACCCACATTCGTTTTGCCAATAATACAAATATTGACACGATCGCCTTTATTAGTCATGCTTTACCTCAATTTAAAAGTAGATATCAGTTTCGCCAGCTGTGAGTCTTTCTAAACCCTCTTTAACTGCAGCCTTAAGTATTTCATTTTCAATAGTTGCAAGCTCGTCTGTAATAAGCTTAATGCCATTTATTTTGGTTTCTTCAGAGCCGAATTGTTGCAAATATTCCATAAAAGTCAGAATAGCATTTGGCTGGCAGAAATTTTTGATATTGCCAGGCTTTGCCAAAGTCATAAACTTATGTCCAGTTCTTCCTTTTCTATAGCATGATGTGCAGAAAGAGGGCATGTGTTTATTTCTGACGATAAGATCGTTGATCACCTCGTCTAAAGAGCGTTCGTCACCAATCAAGAACTGTTGTTTTCGAGGAATATTAGCTTTTGCTTCATGATATCCACCAGGTGATGTTTTGGAGCCTGCACTGATTTGTGAAACACCGAGATCAATTAATTCGGCTCTCATCTTGGGGTTTTCTCTTGTTGAGATAATCATACCTGTATAAGGTATAGCGAGTCTTGTAACAGCAACTATTTGTTTGAATAGCTGATCATCAATTTCATAGGGAGGGTGAATTGACATGTCAGAGCCGAGTGCAGGCTCTATTCTTGGGAACGATACAGTGTGAGGACCGACATCAAACTCTCTTTCAAGTTCAAAGCAATGTTGTAGCATAGCTAAAACCTCGAATATTGGCTCGTATAAGCCAAACAAGACTCCTACTGCTACGTCGTCAATACCTGCTTTTTGTGCACGATGCAGTGCATGCAATCTATACTCATAATTAGTTTTTAATCCAGCAAGATGCACTTTTTTATATGTATCATAGTGATATGTTTCCTGGAAGCATTGATATGTGCCTATACCTGTTTCTTTTAGAGCTTTAAAATCATCCACAGACATTGGTGCCGC
The DNA here is from genome assembly GCA_020532185.1 of Candidatus Cloacimonadota bacterium. Lineage (GTDB taxonomy): Bacteria > Cloacimonadota > Cloacimonadia > Cloacimonadales > WRIO01 > JAGOCT01. The sequence goes on from JAJBBH010000043.1 coordinate 3,207, forward strand.
ATTGATATTGATTCTTCTGATAGCTTGTTCATCATTGTGTTTGACTGCATACACTGTTTCGATGCTTTCAATTACATTATTAATTTTGAAGGATGGGTGTTCGCCATAGACCAAAAGGGCTCTTTTGTGACCAGAGTCGCTAATTATCTTCGTTTCTTCGATTAACTGTTCTTTGCTTAGGGTAATTCTTTCAAGCTCTTTGTTGTCGGCTCTAAATGCACAATAATCGCAGATATTGCCACATAGATTTGTAACATAAAGAGGTGCAAATAAGACTATTCTATTGCCATAAATTTCGTCTTTAATCCAGGTAGCAGTTTCAAATATCGATGCAATGTCTTCTGGGTCTTTGGTCATCAGTAATGCTGCTGTCTCGGTTAGAGACAAGCCTTTGAGCTCCCGAGCTTTTTGTAAAATATCATTAATCATTGCCTTATCAGCTTTTTGTGCATTTTCGATACTTTCAAAAATCTCTTTTTCATTGATAAAGTTGTGTTCCATATTAATATCCTTTCTTTTAAAAAGGCATATAAATCATGTATCCTTATATCTTTTTTAAATATATGCTTTTTTTGTCAATACAAAATAAGTATTTTAGCAAAATTGTTTTTGGTATGTTTTTACAAATTAATAATGGTTTGGATATATCTTTGTTATCAAAGCTTATAGCTTAATTAATGAAAATATTATAAAAAAGACTTTACAAAATAATATATTTTTTAAAATAGGACATACTCTGAAGTCTGTCAGTCTAAGGTAATAGGACTATGACTGGCTGACCGCTGGGTTGACATCTGAAAGGAGTTGGCCTCCCGTGCTTGGAAAGGAGCTGAAGATGACGATCAAGGAATCGTTGAAAACTAATAGAATAGTTGTGTTAAAAACAAGGCAAAAAAGCTTGCAGCATGTGCATTGTTTTGCACAAAAAGACCAGTTTATACAAAATCAAACTCATTTTTATAATAAATATATCACAATTAATAATTGTAGGGATACCATTATGTCAAAATTTTGGCGTTACATGTATGGTAAAGCCCTCTTATATAATTTTTAAATATAAACAATAATGGAGAAAACTATGGAGAATTTGATCAATGTTGTCATCGATGGCAAAGCCATTAAAGCCAAACCAGGCAGTACTATACTTGAAGTTGCAAATGCAAACAAAATTTATATTCCAACATTATGTTGGCATGAAGAATTGCCGCCTACATCAAACTGTGGATTGTGTGTTGTTTATGTTGACAAAAGACCTCAACCTATCAGAGCTTGTAGCACCCCTATTCATGAAGGAATGACAGTTGTTACCAATACAAAAGCTCTCAGACAATACAGAAAAACTCTGTTGCAATTATTCTTAGCTAATCACCATGTTGATTGTCCAACTTGTGTAGCTAATAATAATTGCGAGCTGCAAACACTTTGTAATAATATGGGTGTGGAAATGCTTGAAGCACCTCCAATCCTGAAAATGCAAGCTATTGATAACTCAAGTATCGCAATTATGAGAGATAATAATAAATGTATTTCTTGCGGTCGCTGTGTTACAATTTGCAATGAAGTCCAAAAAGTATCAGCTCTAACTTTTGTAAATCGTGGCTTTGATGGTAGTGTCGACGTTTCTTTCTTGAATGGTATCGGCAATAGCCCTTGTATAAATTGTGGTCAATGTATTATTTATTGCCCAGTTGGAGCACTTTACGAACGATCACACGTCGAAGAAGTTTGGGATGCAATTTATGACGAGACCAAACACGTCGTCGTGCAAGAAGCTCCCGCTATCAGAGCAAGCTTGGCAGATGAATTCGGTATGGATGTGTCTGAAGTTACACCAAGAAAAATGTATGCTGCACTCAGAACAATTGGCTTTGATGCAGTAATGGACACCAACTTTACCGCTGACTTGACAATTATGGAAGAAGGAACCGAGCTTGTCGATAGAATTAAAAACAATAAACCACTTCCTTTGATTACATCGTGTTCACCAGGCTGGATAAAATATATGGAAACTTTTTATCCAGATCTTGCTGAATATGTATCTACCGCAAAGTCCCCAATGTCAATGTTTGGTGTGCTCGCAAAGACATATTATGCTGAGAAAAAAGATATCAATCCCGCAAACATCGTTTCAGTCGCTATTATGCCTTGTACAGCTAAAAAATTCGAAGCTAATAGACCAGAACTAAGAGACTCTGGCTATCAAGATACCGACTATGTATTAACAACCCGTGAATTTATTAGACTAATCAAAGAAGCGGGTATCGACTTTAAAAATCTTGAGCCACAAGACCCAGATGAAGGTATGAGCTTTTACACAGGTGCTGGTACTATCTTTGGTGCAACTGGTGGCGTGATGGAGGCAGCAATTCGCTCTGCCTATACTCTTATCACAGGCGAAGAATTAGAACAAGTTGATATTTTGCAAGTCAGAGGCTTTGAAGGCGTCCGAGAAGGTGGTATTGAAATACCAGGTTTTGGTGAGTTGAAAGTCGCAATTGCACACGGTACAGGCAATGCCCAAACCTTGATGGATAAAGTTAGAAAACAGCTTAAAGAAACAGGTAAGTGTGAATACCATTTTATCGAAATTATGGGTTGCCCTGGCGGTTGTGTTGGTGGTGGTGGACAGCCTCGCGGAAACACTATGAAGAAAAGAGCCACACGTGCTCAAGCTCTTTATACTGAAGATAAAAACCTAAAAATCAGAAAGTCTCATCAAAACCCAGAAGTTCAAAAGGTATATGAAGAGTACTTAGGCGAGCCTAATTCACCATTGGCTCAAAAGCTATTGCATACATATTATTTTGAGCGCTCACCAATTACAGGTAAAGCAATTAAAGAAAAAACACATAAACATTAATTTATAAAAGGGTGTGTAAATCACCATGTATCCTCAGCGGGGCAGGCTCAGCTTGTCCCGTCTTTTTTTGCCCAAAGTTTGCCTATGCAGTCTGATATTATATTGATGCAAACAAAAACTAAAACACTTATATTAAATAAATGAAATAAGTTCAATATTCAAACATAATCAAGTGCTAATTCACAAGAAACAATAAAATCTGCTTTAAATTGTATAACAAACTCAAAGCTGTTTACAGATTCAAAATAAAGCCAATAAGAGCTGTTACAAGCCAGTTATAAAGAATTAGCTTGACTTATTTCACACTCAGTTTAATTAGTGCAAATGAGGTACAAAAATGTTTATTGCATATTTATTTAGCGTTATTGCTATATTTTTCTTTTCAACTGTCGAAATTGCTGGAAAACTGATTGATTCAGAGATAAGCCCATTAAATATAACTGTTTATAGGTTTTTAATAGGCAGTATTTTTTTGCTTATACCAGCAATCATGCAAATAAGAAAAAAGCGTATTCGCCTACAGTTAAAAGACTTTTGGACAATGGCGATACCTGGAATACTCAATATTGCTATCAGTATGTATATATTGCAGCTGGCAATATATTATGGAAAAGCCTTAGTGGTTGCTATTATCATGAGTTCTAACTCTATATTTGTGAGCATTTTTGCCAAATTATTATTAAAAGAAAAGATCAGTAAATATCGTGCGATAGGTATGGTTTTGGGTATTTTAGGCATGATTATCGTTGTAATTGGCAATCGTGGGGGAGATCTTAGTCCAGCAAAGAATATGCCTTTGGGTGTTTTTTACGCCGTTTTAGCATCCATTACATTTGGTCTATTTACCGTGTTAGCAAAGAAAAATACCCACCGATATGGTGCTGTTGCCTTTAATTGTATATCGTTTATTATTGGTGCATTAGTCTTATTTGTCTTTGCTTTAATCTTCAAAGCAGATATTACCTTTACCCCTAATACAAATAATTTGCTTGGGCTTTTGTATCTTGGTCTTTTGGTAACTGGCTTGTCTTACGTACTATATGCAAAAGGATTGGAAAAAATAGATGCATCTATGCCAGCAATGCTTTTCTTATTAAAACCAATTTTTGCCTCTCTATTGGCAGTAATATTTCTCAAAGAAACCTTCTCAATATACCAAGCTCAAGGCGTATTGCTTATCTTATTTGGACTAAGTTTAGAGCAAATTGTCAAAACCTTATCAGCAAAAAAACTTAGAAGTCAGGAGATATAATGTTCACTCTAAAGGAATTCACCTTATTAGAAATGTTTAACAATACATTGAAGAGATTTCCAAACCGTAATGCTTTGGGAATGGGAGATGATAAACCCATCACTTATAAAGAATTAAATCACAAAATAAATGAAGCAATTGACTTTTTAGATAATCAAGGTATTTCATCAGGAGACAAAGTCGTTATACTAAGCGATAATATGCCACAATGGGTAATCACATATTTTGCTATAACCTTTATGGGTGCAATTGTTGTACCTATTCTTAAAGACTTTCACAGTAATGAAATAATGCACATTATAAGACACTCTGGGAGCAAGCTCATCTTTGTTTCAAGCCAGTTATTTGATAAAATAAATGTCGATTATACAGGCACAGATATACCTCTTGTAATGATTGAGAACATGGAAATCATCCCTCATTATATGGGTAAAGATAGATTTAGAGAATACTTTAATGAAAAAACAGCAAAATTGACTAAAATGAAACACAAAGCATTAAAGGCAATTGGTTTAAAAAAATACAAAGTAAAAGAAGAAGATATCGCCGCAATTATCTACACATCAGGTACTACTGGTCAATCAAAAGGCGTGATGCTTAGCCACAAAAACCTCGTTTATAACGCCTATACAACCATACAAGGCATCCAAAGAATTAATGAATATGATAGACTTATTTCTATTTTGCCTTTAGCACATACATATGAGTGCACTATCGGCATGATAATTCCCATGATGGCAGGTTCTTATGTCTATTATCTCGATCGTCCGCCAACACCCTCTGTCTTGATACCTGCATGCCAAAAAATTAAGCCTACCATGATTTTGACCGTGCCCCTGATTATTGAGAAGATATTTAAAATACAGCTTTATCCCCAATTTAATAGAAATAAGTTATTGAGCTTTCTCTATAAAATACCAAATACAAGAAAAATATTGCACAAAATAGCAGGGAAAAAGCTGCAAGCACTATTTGGCGGAAAGATTCACTTTTTTGGCATCGGCGGTGCAAAGCTCTCATATGAAGTTGAAAGATTTTTGTGGGAAGGTGGTTTCCCTTATTCTATTGGTTATGGCTTAACAGAAGCATCTCCGCTCATTGCTGGACAAACACCCTCTAAAATGAAGTTTCGCTCTACTGGTATTCCTGTTCCTGGTCTTGAAGTCAAAATTGATGACCCTGATCCACAAACAAAAGAGGGAGAAATTCTCGTGCGTGGTGGCAGCGTAATGAAAGGCTATTACAACGATCCACAGCGTACAGCAGAAGTGTTTACCAAAGACGGTTTTTTCAAGACAGGTGATTTGGGTATTTTGAACAAAGACAATTATCTGTATATCAAAGGGCGTATCAAAAACGTGATTATCAGCTCAAGCGGTGAAAATATCTATGTTGAGGAAGTCGAGTCTGTTATTAATCAGCATGAGCTTGTGCTCGAATCTATGGTTTTTTATGCCAATAGCAAATTGCAAGCACGTGTTTTTCTGAATTACGAGATTATCGATATGCAAAAAGGCACAGGAATATCTACAGCCAATACTGCTCAGCGTGAAATTGATAAATTATTAGAAAAGATTAGGCTACAAGTCAACGAAAACCTCTCATCATATACAAGACTTATCAAGCTTATCGAACATAAAGCACCTTTTGAAAAGACCCCTACAATGAAAATTAAACGCTTTTTATATGATAATTAAACAGTTTTTACTCAACAATCAGCAGTGTTAGAATAGTATTTTATTGACTGTGAGCGAATAGCCTAAATAATTATTTCAAATACTGCTCCGCCATCTTTATCGTTTGAGCAAATAATTCTGCCTTTAAAATTGTCTATAAATTGCTTTACTATAGCCAGACCAAGCCCCATACCCTCGCCAGGCTGCTTGGTTGAATAGAATGGGTCAAAAAGATCTTCTTGGCTACAGTCTGGCAAGCCTGGACCATTGTCTTGCACCTTTAAGTGAATAGACTCGCCGATTTGTTCCAAACTTATTGTGATCTTCTTTTCTGCTTGATTTGATTTATCCAAAGCATGCATAGCATTGAGGCATAAGTTGATGATTACTTGTTCAAGATGAATTATATCACCCTGCAGGCTAATATTTTTATTGTCATAGATTACATTTGTGATTATCCCATGCGAGCTAAGTTGTGAGCTTATTATATCCATTGCATTATCTATTGCTGTATGCACCATAAACTCTTCATTGGCACCCATAGTTCGTGGCATCCAAAAAGAGCGCATATGCTTGATAATCGAGTCTATTCTATTAACTGCTTGGGTAATCTTGCTTATCTTGTCCAAAAAGCTTTCTGGCAATAAATTAGGGTTTCTCTTATCCCAAAATAAGATACCATCCGCCATTATTTTAATAGCATTGAGAGGTTGATTTATTTCGTGTGTAATTCCTGCTGCCATCACTCCGATCGAAGCAAGTTTTGACGATGATTCTAATAATTGAACTGTCTTAATATTGTGCTTTTCAGATTCTATTCTTTGCTGAGTGAGGATATATCTTTCCCAAGCATTTGCTATCATATTGGATATAGTATTAAAAAGACCATAAAACTTTGATGTTTTTGGCTCAAATTCATCAGTCTCAAATAATAATGCACCAGAGACATAGCTCGCTATCTTGATTGGCAAAACACACAGCATGCTTGCATTTCTACTTTGCAAAAAATGCTGTGTTTGTTCTGTAAGATCGTCAGTGTTTGCAAAGTAAATTGCCTTATTATTCTCTAAAGACAGTTTAATTGAGGCAATCACAGCATTATATTTGTCGTCTTTTGGCTTGTCAAAAAAGTCGATTATATGCTCAATCTCTTGTGTATGTTCTTCTTGAAATGAGTGAAAGCCAATATTAGTCAGATGCATTGTATCTTTTGTTGTCTTTAAAAGGCTATCTAAAACATCAAAAAACTTGTCTGTTGAATTCAATATTGAGGCAATTGTGGATAAAAGCATCTCATGTTTCAATGCTGTTTTTACTTTATTATGCTCTTGCAATAAAAGCTTTTCTACATCTTTTCGTTCACTTATATCACGGATATTTGTGAGAATCAATTCTTTGTCGCCAATATTTATTTTTTGAATAAAAACCTCAGTTGGAATATATTGCATGCTTTTCTTGTTCACGATAGTCCACTCAAAAAAGTGACTCTCTCCTGCCAGAGCCTTATACCAAGCATGTCTAAGCACTTCCTCATTATTATTAGGAGCCGATAGATCAGCAAATGTGGCAAAATGATAAAACTTATATTGCTCAATACCCACCATTTCTAAAACTTTATTGTTTACATTGATGATTTTGCCATTAAGCTCTTGCAAAATAATCCCCTCATAAGTTGAATTGAAGATTGTTTTAAAAAGCTCTTCAGATTCTTTGAGTGCAGTATCAGCTTGCCGCCTCAGCTCTATCTCATTTTTCAATTGTATATTGGCTTTGGAGAGGTTCGTGGTGCGTTCAATTACCATGTCTTCGAGCTTGTTTTTATAGTCCCAATTGGCTCTTTCTATTTTTACTCTTTTGGATATGTCTATTATTACACCAACTATCGCAGAGGGATTTTGTGCTTCGTCCAATAAAATCGTTTTGCGAAATATCACCTCTTTTGTCTCACCATTTTTGCGTGTAATCTCACCTTCATAGACTTGGATATGCGGACGGTCTATCAGCTCACGATCGCGGTGTTCATACTCTTGTGCCTGTTCCAGAGGTACAACTTCATAGGCTGTTTTGCCAATCAAATCACGTTCTTCTATGCCCATAAAATCTGTAAAATCAGGATTACATCCTATAAAATAGCCTTTTGTGTCGCGTAAAAATATTGGAATTGGGATACCATTGACTAATTGACGAAGACTGACACAGCCGCTTAATCTAAAATTTAGCTGCTCTTCATCTATTCGTGTGATGTCCCAATTATCGGGTAGTTTACCCTCTATATCTCGATTAGAAATAGCTAAAACACTTTTATTAATCTTAGCCTTGCCCTCGCTTATATCTGTTGTTTCTATACTATTTACTTGTTTAACAAAGTCGGGTATAAGTTTTTTTAAGATTTCTGGCGAACATATAATATAGTCCAAATTGTCCATAAAAGTCTCCTTTATATACATAATAATCAAAAAAGACTAATTCGTCAAGATAAATAATTTATTTAAAAAGAAGATTTATCATCATGTGAAAGCACAAAATATGCGTAAAAAACATATATAATTGAAGAAAAAAGGCTTTTTATTTCTCAAAAACATTGTTCTCTTCAAAAAAGAAAAATAATACCAATTTTTGCAAAGATTTGCATATATTATGAGTCATGATTCACAAAGTAAGAAATGAATGAGATTTTACTTTCAGCTATATGGCTATAAAATAGAGACAAATACAATTCTTATGAATATATATTCACTAATATTCTTGACAAAATACCTGTATATTTATAGTTGAACCATGATTCATAAGAGAAACAAAAAGGAGGAATAAAATGGCTTATGAAAAAACTGACATGAATAATAGGAAGACAAAGAAACGAAATGACTTGATCAAGGCTGCGATAAAAACATTTGCTCAAAAAGGTTTTCATGGCACCAAGATTTCTGACATTGCAAAAAAAGCAAAAGTGGCTGATGGAACAGTCTATCTGTATTTTGAAAACAAAGATGACTTATTAATCAAATGCTTTGAAGAAATGCTTGCTGACTTGATGCAAAAAGCTGATGAAAAGCTGAGCACAATCGAAGACCCATTAGCGAAAGTATTAACTTTTATCGACTTGCATATTGACTATTGCGAGAAGAATCCCGATGCTGCAAAGCTTATTATTATCGAACTGCGACAGAGTCCCGAGTTTTACAAGAAGTACCCAAATTTCTGGCCAGTTAGAAACTATCTTAATTATCTCAATAAACTATGTACAGATGCGATTGAAGCTGGTAGAATAAGAAACGTTAATCCCGAGCTTTTAACCACCATAATATTTGGATCGCTCGACTTTTCCATCACCTCATGGCTTTTATCAAAAAGCGTAATAAATCTCAAAAGCATCAAAGAAGGCGTTGCTGACATACTACACAAAGGCTTGGAAAAAGAGGCAAATAATGAGAAATAATTTGAAAACTCTTTCTTTGATTTTGCTATTCATAAGTATGCATATACTGTCTTTCGCTGAGGGAATTGGGCTGGAAGAGGCACGCAGATTAGCAAAGGAAAACAATAAGGCAAGCAAAGGTCAAGAATACGCCTTAAAAAGTGCAGAAGCAAACAAAAAAGCCTCGTTCACAGAGTTCTTACCCTCTATCCAAGCTGCGGGAACTTATGCTCAAAAAGGCGATACTTTTAAGCTCCAAACTGATCTTGAAAGATTGCCTGTATATGAGATGGACCCAAATACTGGTGTACCTGAACCAGTTGCAGGACAATTTGTGCCTTTCCAAATCGACAAAGAATTAGGTGAGAAAAACTCATATCTTTTTAATATCAGTTTAACCCAGCCTATCTTCATGGGCGGCAAAGTTGTAACTCAATATAAGATGCATAAAAACATTGAAGAATTAGAGCGTAATAAATTGCAATTATCCAACGAAGATCTTATTGTAAACGTCGACCAGGCATATTGGCAAGTTGTTACTTTGCAGGAAAAACTAAAGTTAGCAGAGCAATATAAGAGCAATATTGAGAGACATTTGCATGATCTTGAAAACTATAAAGCTGTTGGCATTATCACTCAAAACGACGTTTTAAAAGCACAAGTCAAGCTCAATGAGGCAGACTTAACTTTATTAAAAGTAAGTAACGGCTTAAAGCTTGCAAAAATGGCTTTTAATCAGACAATTGGCATTGATCTTGAACAAGATATTATTTTAACTGACCAACTCACAATTGACGAGATCAAAGCCCAAAAACCCGATATTGAAAACGCATTAAAAAGACGTCCAGAAATTCAGATGCTCAACACCACTGTTAAGCTTGCATCAAACAACCAAAGCCTCCATTTGTCGCGATATATGCCAAATTTAGTGCTCAACGCAAGCTATAATTTCATGAATCCAAATCCATATAATTCTTTCAAGGATGAATGTGGCAAAGACTGGACAATTTCTCTAATTGCTCAGTTAGAAATATTTCACTGGAACGAGAGAGGTTACAGACTTTCTGCCGCTAATAGCATGAAAAAAGCGGCTTGTTACAAGTTGGACGATGCAAAAGAGATGATGAATTTAGAGATTATCCAGTCAGAAAACCATCTCCATGAAAGCCAGCAAAAAGCTATTCTCACGCAACTTAATCTCGAGCAAACACAAGAAAATCTGGAGTATTGCAATGACAAGTTCCAACAAGGCATACTCAAAAGTGCTGATGTTTTAGATGCTCAAACCTTATGGCAGAAGGCACAATCAGACCATTTAGATACATTAGCAGAACTTAAAATAAATCAAATTAAATACGCCAAAGCAATAGGCGAATTAGTGCAGAATTAGGAGGGAAAATGAAGAAAGTAAATTATCTTTTAGTCATGCTCGTTCTTATTTTAACAGCATGCACAAAACCAAATGAAAGCATTATTAATACAGAAAATATCGTAGTCAAGGCAGCAACTGCAGAGCTTAAACCGTATATCTCAGAATTAAACTATTCTGGCTCTATAACAGCTGCAAAAGAGGCAAATCTGGGTGCAATCATACCAGGCAAAGTAGAAACAATATTTGTAAAAGAGGGTGATATAGTTGAAAAAGGTCAGTTAATTGCACAATTATCAGACGAGCTTTTTACTCAGGTTTCCATTGAGTTAAACGCTATCAGAAAAGATTATAATCGAATCGAGCAGTTATACCAAAAAGGGTCGATCTCCGAAATGGAACACGATCATCTCAAAGCAAAGCTCGATGCAACAGAAGAGAAATATAATATGCTCCAAAAAAATACTCAAATCACTGCGCCTTTCACAGGTTCAGTTGTTGAAATATTGGTCAATGAAGGCGAAAACTTTTTTATCATGCCTGCTTTAAATCCCGGCTATTCACACGCATCTGGTGTTGTTAGATTGATGGATATGAGCGAGGTTAAGGTTAATATCTCAATCAATGAAAAAGATATTAGCAAGATCAAAAAAGGGCTGATCACAGAAGTTCGCTGCGATGCATATCCAAACGAAGTTTTTCAAGGTAAAGTTCATCTCATCCATCCTATTTTATCAAATATGTCACGTGCTGCAAACGTTGAAATTATGATAGACAACAGCTCTAAAAAGTTGATGCCAGGCATGTTTTGCAAAGCTACAATCAAACTACCCGAGGATCGTGGTATTTTTATTCCACGTTATGCAATGCTTATGCAGACAGGGTCCAGCGAGGCATATACCTTTGTAGCAAGCGATAATATAGTTGAAAAAAGAAGTATAAAAGTCTTAAAATCGATCGGTGACGAGATTCTTGTCAGCAATATAAGTGATGGTGAGCAAGTGATCACAGCTGGCAAAACAAAGCTAAAAAGCGGCGATTTAATCAGCATTGACGGAGGGAAATAATGAAATTACCAGAAATTGCTGTCAGAAAACCCGTTTTTACAATGATGTTTTTTCTTGCAGTATTGATCTTTGGCATTGTTTCGTTGACCATGCTTCCACGCGATATTTTGCCTGATGCAGAATATCCTGCAATCACAATTGTAACAGTTTATCCAGGTGCTTCGGCGAGCGAGGTAGAGGAGCAGGTTACCAAGATGCTTGAAAACCAGCTTTCGAGCGTCACCAATCTGACTAAGATCAGCTCTCAATCAAAAGAAAACGTCTCTTTTATCTCTCTTGAATTTGACTGGAATACCAATCTTGATGAGGCTTCAAACGATACTCGTGACATGCTCGAATTAGTTAAAAAAGATTTGCCCTCTTCTGCATACGATCCATCTATCGTCAAGGTCAACAGTTCAATGGTGCCTGTACTCATTTATAATGTAACTGCCCGAGAGAGCTATAATGCTTTAGATCAGATACTTGATGAAAAGATGACTGATCGACTCAAGCGTGTAAAAGGTGTGGGAAACTTCATCATTGTCGGACAAAAAGAAAGACAAATTAAAGTCGAAATTGACCCGTATCGCCTCCAGGCTTATCAATTAAATATGGCGACAATTGCACAGGCTCTCAAAGCTGAAAACATTACTGTACCAGGCGGAAGCATTAGTCTTGGGCTCAATGAAATGTCTGTGCGTGTACCTGGTGAATTTGAATCTGTTGAGGATATTGGAAACTTGGTTATTGCATCAGTAAATGGCAAAATAATTAATCTTTCCGATGTTGCCACAGTGATAGACGACTACAAAGAAAAAGATGAGATTACAAAAGGTTTCAAAGAGAGATCTGTTGTGGTGATGGTCCAAAAGCAATCTGGTGCAAACACTATGGAAGTCGCATCTGCTGTAAAAAAAGAAATAGATTTAATCCAAAAAACAATGCCTGCTGATGTCAAGATCAATCAAGCGATAGATTCTTCAGTTTTGATCTCACACTCAATTAAAAACGTCACCTCAACTATCTGGTACGCTGCAATATTCGTCATTCTTGTCGTTGTTTTCTTTATGCGAAACGTGCGTAATAGTCTGATCGTAATCCTAACTATTCCCTTCTCTTTGGTGCTCGCTTTCATATACATGTTTATTGTCGGTTTTTCTATTAATATTTTCTCAATGATGGCTTTGGCAATAGCTTTGGGAATGGTGGTGGACAACGCTATTGTTGTCTTGGAAAACATTACGCGTCATATTGAAAATGGTGCAAGACCACAAGAAGCAGCTATTTTTGGTACATCTGAAATGGGTATGGCGATTTCTGGCTCAACATTAACTACCATTGTCGTATTCTTACCTATGGTTTTCATGGGAGGTGTGGTCGGTATTTTATTCAAACAATTGGCCCAAATTGCGTCTGTAACACTGATTGGCTCGCTATTTACTGCATTGACTCTCACTCCAATGTTGGCATCCAAGCTTATAAAACCAATACAAGAACAGAAAAAGACACATGGCAAGCTCTTTACTTTCTTTGAAATGATTTTTGTTAGAACTGAAAACAGATATAAGAAATGGTTAGATTGGGCTGTAAATCACAGAAAAACTGTTATATATAGCTCGATTATTCTCTTTATTGCAAGCTTAGCTTTGGGCTCAACTGTCGGCTCAAACTATATCCCAGACTTTGACGCTGGAGACTTGCTTGTGTCTGTTGAATTGCCTGTTGGAACATCTTTGCAGGAGACAGAACGCGTTGCAGGGTTAGTGGAAGACATATTTTTAGAAGAAATACCTGCTCAAGACTTATTGTCACATTATAGCATTATTGGTCAAACTGAAAAAGGCTTACTCTCGATCATGAGTTTTAAAGAGGGCAAAAATGCTTTCACTATAGGCTCCAAAATTGTGATTCCTGACCAGAGAAATTATAGCTCATCCGAGGTTGCAGATCGCATTAGTCAGCGTATTGCTCAGATTCCAGAGATAGAAAAGTTTGCTATTTCGGGTGGCAGTGTGCTTGGTAAAGCAGTTTTAGGAAACAAAAAGCCCATTGATATCAAAGTTGTTGGCAATGATTTTGACAAACTAAATGCAACAGCTCTCACGATCAGCAGCGAGTTGGAGAAATATGGGAAGCTTAAAAACATCAGTAATACTATCGATCAAGGTAAGATGGAGTTGCAGATCAATGTTGATCGCGATAAAGCGCGTGATTTAGGCATAAATGTTGCCCTGGTAGGCTTATCTATCAGACAGGCAATATATGGGGTAGAGGCAAGTCAATACAAAGAAAATGGTGAGGAATATGAGATCTTAGTCCGCTACGCTCCTGAATTTAGAAACAGTATAGATGCAGTGGGAGATATATTGGTGCCAAGCATGACTGGTCAAGGGGTTCCTGTACGTGCTTTTGCCGAGATCACAGAAACAAAAGGTGCTCTTGAAATCAAGCGCGAATCTCAACAGAGAATAGTATATGTTTCGGCTGATTTGGCTGATGTATCGCTTGGTACAGCTGTCAAAGATATGAAAAAGAGAATTGAGCAGATTGATATACCCGATGGTGTGTTTGTAGAATTTGGCGGTCAGTATGAAGATCAACAAGAATCTTTCAGATCATTACTCTTATTATTCATACTTGGTATTGCATTGGTATATATGGTGATGGCTTCTCAGTTTGGCTCTTTAAGAGATCCCTTTATAATTATGTTTGCTGTGCCTCTATCGATTATCGGTGTCATTTGGGCATTCTTATTAACAGGTGAGACACTCAGTGTAACTACATTTATCGGAATCATCATGCTCGTCGGAGTGGTGGTCAATAACGGTATTGTCTTGGTTGACTATACAAATCTTTTACGTGCTCGCGGTGAATCGCTATATCAGGCTGTAGTTAATGCAGGACATTCACGTTTGCGCCCTGTTTTGATGACTGCCTTCACAACCATTCTGGGCATGTTACCGATGGCTATGAGTAGCGGCATGGGCTCTGAAATGTGGAAACCAATGGCTATTACAATGATTGGTGGACTATTAATTTCTACTCTTATTACACTGATCTTAATACCTGTTATTTATGCGATTATTAATAAAAAAGGAGATTGATATGAAAGTTATGAATATAGCATGCAATATAAGTTCGGTTAGCCATTTAGTAAAGATGATTGATGATGAAAAAATAAACTTTTATCAGCTTTTCGAGCAAGTCTCAGGCAAATTACCAAAAGGTGAACCACGATTAAACAACCCTGTCTGGCCAGGGCTAAATAACTCTGTCTTTCTGACTTGTACACAAGAACAATGCGAAAACATGAAACAAAAAATAAAAGAGTTCAACCAAAACGCCTATAACGACAATGAATTGATCTATTATAATACTTGGACTGTTGATGATTAACTGAAAAAACTTTGTAACATATAAGCCCAATAAGGTTATATAAGTTATAAGCTTACCTCCTAAATCAATTCATATATATTAAAGCAGGGCAGACGCCCTGCTTTTTTAATAAACTTCTGTGCTTTATAAAGTGTATCAGAATAGCTTTTTTGTCATGTCGGATTCTAAAAAATATCTTTTTTAACATAAACTCCCATTATTTACAAAAAAAATCGATTATTAATAAGAATATTAGCATTTATATTATTGAAAAAAAACACTTGTAAATCTAATTGCTAACGAACTTTCTGAGGCAAGCAAAAATAGATAGGTTTTTTGTTGACTATATCAATGGATCTATTATATTGTCTTGTTAACAAGACAATATTAAAAGTAAAGATATATTATACATGGAGTTACATAAAAATATGCCAAATACAAAAGAGGATATGAAAAACAAGCACACCAACTCTCGGACATACGATATCATAGTCGTTGGTGCTGGAAATGCAGGAGTCGAAGCTGCACTTGCAGCTGCAAAGATGAATGCAAATGTTGCTCTTTTTACCATAAAATTAGAAGCTGTGGGCAGGCTATCATGTAACCCAAGTATTGGCGGACCAGCAAAAGGACATTTAGCAAGAGAGCTCGACGCACTTGGTGCTCAAATCGGCTATGTTGCCGACTTAACAGGCATTCACTTTCGTATGTTAAACAAAAAGAAAGGACCTGCAGTTTGGGCACCACGCACACAAAATGACAGACTCCAATACTCTATAGAAATGAGAAATATTGTCGAGAAACAAGACAATCTTGATCTGATCGAAGATGTCATAGTTGATTTTATTATCGAAATTAAGCAAAATAAGCCCGAAATAAGAGGCGTTCGCTCTATCTTGGGAAAAGAATACTATGCACCAAAAGTAATCCTCTGTAATGGCACATTTATGAAGGGCAAGATACATATCGGTGATGTCGCATATGCTGGCGGAAGATCAGGCGAACCAGCCGACGATTATATGAGCGATAGCTTGGCAAAATTAGGCTTTCAAGTCTCAAGATTCAAAACAGGAACTCCACCAAGAATCGATCTAAGAACTGTAAATTATAATAAACTTGAAGCGCAGGCTGGAGATGAAGACCCACAGGGCTTTTCATTCTTCTCTGGCTTGACTTTGCAAAATAAAGTATCATGTTATATCACTCATACAAACCCCATAACACATCAGATTATCAGAGACAATTTGGGTTTATCCTCGCTCTACGGTGGTTTTATAGAAGGCATTGGTCCGCGTTATTGCCCATCTGTGGAAGATAAGATTGTAAAGTTTGCTGAAAGAGATCAGCATCACGTATTCATCGAGCCAGAAGGCATTCATACTGTTGAAGCTTATGCAAATGGAGTATCAAATAGTCTACCTGCACATATCCAAGAGCAAGTTGTGCAGAGTATTTCTGGCTTGGAAAATGCAAAAATAATGCGTTATGGCTATGCAATTGAATATGACTATATAATACCAGACGAGCTGTTGCCGAGCATGGAGACAAAGAGAGTTAAAGGCTTATACTTGGCAGGGCAAATAAATGGTACCTCAGGTTATGAAGAAGCTGCTGCACAGGGCATATGTGCAGGGATAAACGCTGTTTTAGCTTTGGATAACAAAGATATGCTCTTGTTTGATAGATCCCAATCTTATATCGGCGTTTTGATCGATGATCTGGTTACCAAAGGCACAAACGAACCATACCGTCTCTTTACATCGCGTTCAGAACATAGGCTCTCACTCAGGCAAGACAATGCTGACGAGAGATTAATGCCTTTGGGCTATAAGCTTGGCTTGATCTCTGATACAAAGTGGCAAATGTTTTTAAAACAAGAAGAAATTGTTGCCAGAGAAACGGAATATCTAAAACAAACAAATTCTATTAAACACCCAGATTTACCGCAAACACAAAGGCTTTATACACTTTTAAAGAGACCTGAAATTGAGTTTAAAGATTTGCAAGAATTTGGCTATAAAATCCCTGAAGATATGACGCAGAGCATAGAAGATAAGATCTCGATTAATTGCAAATATGAGGGTTATCTAAAGAGACAAGATGAAGATATAGAAAAATTTAAGTATTTAGAAAATTATAAGATAAATGAGAAGATTGATTATCAAAAAATCGAAGGTATTTCTATTGAAGCAAGAGAAAAGCTCAATAAAATACAGCCTATATCGCTCGGGCAGGCTGTGAGAGTACCAGGTGTAAATTATACCGACGCTCAGGCAATTATGATTTATCTTAAAAAAACGAATATGATTTATAAATAATAAGAAAAAAGGAGAGGAGACCATGAAACTATCTCAAAACGCAATAACCGTTTTAGAAAAGCGCTATTTCAAAAAAGATGAAAATGGCGTTATGGAAGATTGGGAGGCTTTGCTAAATCGCGTAGCAGGTAATATCAGTGGCGAAAGCATTGTCGAAAATTATGATGAAGAGAGGAAGAAAAGATATTTTGATCTAATGGAATCAGGTGCATTTCTGCCAAATTCCCCAACATTAATGAATGCTGGCAATGATTTACAACAGCTTTCGGCTTGCTTTGTTTTACCTATTGAAGATAGCATGGAAAGTATTTTCACATCAATCAAAAACGCTGCTTTGATACATAAAAGCGGTGGAGGAACAGGCTTTTCCTTTAGTAATTTACGCGAGGCAAACTCAAGAGTAAAGACTACTAATGGTGTATCAAGCGGACCAATCTCCTTTTTAAGAGTTTTTAATGCTGCAACAGATGCAGTTAAACAGGGTGGTACACGTCGTGGCGCAAATATGGCAATTCTCAGCGTTGATCACCCACAAATCCTCGAATTTATCACATGTAAAGAAGATACAACACAGCTGACAAATTTCAATCTCTCTGTCGCTTTGACTGAAGAGTTTATGCAAGCTGTCAATCAAGACACCGAGTATGAGCTTGTTTCGCCTCACACAAGGGAAGTGGTAGATAGATTGAAAGCACGTGATGTCTTTGCATTAATCGTCGAAATGGCACACAAAAATGGCGAGCCTGGCATTGTCTTTATCGATCGTATTAATCACTATAATCCCACACCTCATATCGGCAGAATGGAGTCAACAAACCCATGCGGCGAACAACCTCTTTTGCCAAATGAAGCGTGTAATCTTGGCTCTATAAACCTAAACGCTATCATTGAAAATGATAAGATTAATTGGGATAAATTTAGAGATATTATCCAAGATAGTGTTGAGTTTTTGGATGATGTTATTGATCGCTCCGATTTTCCATTACCAGAAATTGATGAAATAGTCAAAGCAAACCGCAAAATAGGCTTGGGCTTGATGGGTTGGGCAGATATTTTATTCCGTCTCGGCATACCATATGATAGCGACAAAGCAGTTCAATTAGGCGAAGATATCATGGAATTTCTCGATTATCATGGCAAAGTCAAGTCAATGGAATTAGCAAAAGAAAAAGGACCTTTCCCTAATTTTGAGGGAAGCATTTATGATAAAGGCAATTTGCTTCGTGAAAATGGCAAAATGAAATGGAATTCTTTAGCTAAAGATATCAAAAAAAATGGCTTGCGGAATGCCACAGTCTCAACAATCGCACCAACAGGAACAATTAGCATGATACTAAATTCCTCCAGCGGCATCGAACCACAATTCTCCCTCGTATATATCAAGCAAGTGCTCGATGGCGAAAAGCTTTATTATATTAATCCCTATTTTGAAGAAGAACTAAAAAAACGTGGACTATATTCAAGCGAATTAATGGAACAAATTGCTGAGCATGGATCTCTACAGAATTTAGATTTGCCAGAGGACTTGAAGCGTGTCTACGTTACATCACACGATATTAGCCCCGAATGGCATATCAAAATGCAAGCAGCGTTCCAAAAATATACTGATAATGCTGTTTCCAAAACTATAAATTTTGCTCGCGAAGCTACCAAAGACGATATCAGAATAGCTTTTGAATCTGCATGGAAGCTCGGTTGCAAAGGAGTAACTGTCTATCGTGACGGCTCTCGTGAAAATCAAGTCTTACACGTAGGCTCCAAAACTAACGAAGAGAGAAAAGACGCGGTGGAAAGAGTAGCTCCAAGAAATAGACCAGAAATTACTATGGGCATCACCCAAAGAGTAGAAACAGGCTGCGGACATCTGTATGTAACTATCAACTCTGATGAAACTGGACCCTGCGAAGTATTCACCCAAATGGGCAAGGTTGGCGGTTGTGCTTCTGCTCAATTAGAGGCTATCGCACGTCTGGCATCGTTGTCATTACGTGCCAATGTGAAACTGGAATCTATTATCAGACAGCTCAAGAGTATCCGTTGCCTCTCTCCTATGTGGTCAAAAGGCAGACTTATCACCTCTTGTGCTGACGCAATTGCTTATTCTCTTGAGACTTATCTACAAATACAAAATGAACATCAAATACCAAATAATATCCAAGCACCAAACAAACCAAGCACTATCATCGAATCTGGCAAAATGAAAGCAACTTGTCCTGATTGTGGCTCTGCTATTGAATTTGCTGAGGGTTGTATGAAATGCAATTCGTGTGGTTGGTCAAAGTGTTAATTTTATAAAGATAGGAGAATTACTATGCATGAACTTGCTTTAATACTTGATTTTGGTTCACAATATACACAGCTCATTGCCAAAGAAATTAGAAAATTAGAAATATATTCAGAAATTATTCCTTGCACAGCATCTTATGAAGAAATAATTGCCAAAAAACCAAAGGCTATCATCCTCTCAGGCAGCCCATATAGCGTGAATAGTCCTGATGCACCAAAGCTCGATATGAGGCTGTTAGATGGTTCAATTCCCATACTTGGTATTTGCTATGGTATGCAACTTATCACCAAGCTTTTAGGTGGCAATGTGGCAAAATCTGATAAAAAAGAGTTTGGTTATGCTCAAATAAATATTACCAATAAGAGCAATATCTTAGCTGATTTATCTGATTCAGAGCAAGTATGGATGAGTCATGGAGACGCTGTTACAAGTATACCAAACGAGTTTGAAACAATTGCAAGCACGAGTAATTCACCTTTTGCAGCCATAGCACATAAAACAAAAAAACTCTATGCTTTACAATTTCATGCTGAAGTTGCACACACACCAAATGGCAAACAGATTTTTGAAAACTTTTTGCTCAAAATAGCGGGCTTTTCGGGTGATTGGACTGTCGAGTCTTTTGTCGAATCTTCTATCAAAAGTATAAGAGAGCAGGTGGGCGATGATCAGGTTATTCTTGGTCTTAGCGGTGGTGTGGATTCCTCTGTGGTTGCAGCTTTGATTTATAAGGCAATTGGTAAGCAGTTGATTCCCATCTTTGTTAATCATGGCTTATTGCGTAAAAATGAGGTTGATGAGGTTGAACGCTTTTTCAATAAAGACTTTGGTATGGAAATTGTTACTGTGCATGCAGAAGATATCTTTTTGAGCAAATTAGCTGGCATAACTGATCCCGAGCAAAAACGTAAGATTATTGGCGCTACTTTTATCGAGATATTTGATCGAGAAGCACAAAAACATGCTAATGCAAAGTGGCTTGCACAGGGGACTGTCTATCCCGACGTGATCGAATCTGTTTCTTTTAAAGGTCCATCAGCGACAATCAAATCTCACCATAATGTTGGCGGCTTGCCTGAAAAGATGAACTTGAAATTGATAGAGCCTTTGCGTGAGCTTTTTAAAGATGAGGTTCGTGCTATTGGTGAAGAGCTTGGCTTGCCTCATCATATGGTGCATCGTCATCCATTTCCTGGACCTGGCTTGGCTATTCGTATTATTGGTGATATCACGGCTGACAAAGTCGCTTTACTCCAAAATATCGATGCGATCTTTATTGAGGAATTACACAGCTCTGGCTTGTATGAGGAGGTTTGGCAGGCTTTTTCTGTGCTGCTGCCCATACATACAGTTGGGGTGATGGGTGATGAGAGGACTTATGATCAGGTTTGTGCTTTACGTGCTGTTACTTCTGTCGATGGTATGACAGCTGATTGGGCTGAATTGCCCTTTGATTTTTTGAAAAAAGTCAGCTCTCGTATTATTAATGAGGTCAAGGGTGTGAATCGTGTTTG
>JAJBBH010000088.1 GCA_020532185.1 Candidatus Cloacimonadota bacterium
CTGTCAGATAACCAAATATCATCGCCATAAACAACAGCATTATTACAAGAATATATATCTGTTGGAACAGTTCGTTCGTATTGCATTGGGCTGGTTGAAATATTGATTTTTGATAGGAAAACTTTGCTGCCATAGCTTAGGTCTTCTGTAATAGTTTCAAGGTAGTAAAGATTTTCTTGGTCGATAAATGCAGAAGGCTCCGAATTCCGACTTATTAAATGGAAACTAATTCTTTCTAAATCTCCATTTGCCAATACTTGATATTCTTCAATTTTATTATAATTCTCTGCAAAAAGTCGATCTTGATAGCGATGTAACGACCCATTATAATAATCAAAATCTGCTATTTGCCGTTCAAAACTTATATTGCTTATTTCCCCGATTTGTGCAGTCAGAGAGATAAACACAGTCCATATCAAAAAGATACTCAAGGTAATCCGCTTCATTTTTCCTCCTTTTGTCTGGCATTGAGTATCATTATTCATTAAAAATATTACCACTACTATCATATTAAATACAATCTTATACTTATGAAAAACTATGTCAATAAAAATTATGCTTTTATTTTATCCTGCACAAAAAAATGAGTTGCTTCGCAAAGCGATAAATGTTTAAAGTATCACTTCTGGATCTCATGATTACCTATACCATCCCGTTACCATCCCGTTACCATCCCCCTGCTATCTTGGATAATGAATAGGAAAGAAAGGGGAGACAAAGGGTCTCCCAAAGGTATCAGATAAGTATTATTGTTTTTATTTTTTAGCTTCTTTTGCCCAAGTGTCTTTTAAACCAACAATTCTATTGAACACTGGCTTTTCAGGTATGCTATCATAGTCAACGCTAAAGTATCCTTGTCTTAAGAATTGGAATTTATCTCCGATTTTAGCTTCTTTCAACGAAGGCTCAGCTTTGCTTTGGATGATATTGAGGGAGTCTGGGTTTAGATGATATTTATAATCTTTTCCCTCAGGAACAATCATTGGGTCAGGCACGGTAAACAAGTGATCATAGAGCCTGATATCTACATCAATTGCATGATCTTTGCATACCCAATGAGAAGTACCTTTTACTTTACGTCCATCTTTACTCCAGCCACCACGAGATTCAGGGTCGTATGTGCAGATTAATTGAGTAATATTTCCATCTTTATCTTTTATAACTTCTTTACATGTGATATAGTATGCGTGTTTTAGACGAATTTCGCTGTTAGGAGATAATCTAAACCATTTACGTGGAGCTTGTTCCATAAAATCTTCACGTTCGATATATATTCTTTTAGAGAAGGGGATATATCTATTTCCAGCATTTGGGTTTTCGGGATTATTTTCAGCCTCGAGATATTCAACTTTATCTTCTGGATAGTTCTCAATAACTATTTCTAATGGATCTAAAACAACCATGACACGATTTGCATTGAGATTTAGATCTTCTCTAACGCAGAATTGTAATAAATCAAAATCTACCATGCTATTTGCTTTTGCCACACCAATACGATCGGCAAAATCTCTGATAGATTGTGGTGTATATCCACGTCTTCTCATGCCTGCAATTGTAGGCATACGTGGGTCATCCCAGCCATTTACCACATTGCTTTTTACCAAATCGAGCAATAATCTTTTACTCATTACAGTATAGGAGAGATTTAGTCTTGCAAATTCTATTTGTCTGGGCTTATGTTTTACAGGTAATTCATTTATAAACCAATCATAAAGAGGTCTATTATTTTCAAACTCTAAAGTACAGAGTGAGTGGGTGATAGCCTCAATAGAGTCAGACAAGCAATGTGTATAATCGTACATAGGATAGATACACCATTCATCTCCTGTGCGGTGATGATGAACATATTTAATACGATACATTACAGGGTCTCGCATACAGATAAAAGGAGAAGCCATATCAATTTTGGCACGTAGAGAATAAGCACCCTCTTCAAACTCTCCAGCTTTCATTCTGCGAAATAAATCGAGGTTTTCTTCAATACTACGATCTCTGTATGGGCTGTTGGTGCCTGGCTCAGTTAAAGTGCCTCTTGTTGCTCTGATTTCTTCTTGGCTTAGCTCACAGATATAAGCTTTTCCATTCTTTATCAGCAATTCTGCATAGTCATATAGTTGCTGGAAATAATCAGATGCATAAAAGAGATTCTCTCCCCAGTCAAAGCCTAACCAATGTACGTCTTCCATGATAGATTCGACATATTCAGTTTCCTCTTTTGCAGGGTTTGTATCGTCAAAACGCAAGTGACATTGGCCCTTATAGTCCCGTGCAATGCCAAAATTTAGGCAAATAGATTTTGCATGACCAATATGTAGATATCCATTTGGTTCTGGTGGAAATCTGGTAATAATTTTTGTATGTTTTCCAGATTCCAAGTCGTCGTCAATGATGTTTCTGATGAAATTTGACGTTTCAATTTCTTTGTTTTTTTCTGATTTTTCTTCCATTTTTCACCTCAATCAAAATTTTTATAACTATGCATAGTCAAAATAAAATAAGCTATCTTTTTAGGCAATAAGTTTTTTTATTTTTTGCAATATAAACTTGTCTTAAAAAAGCTTATATAACATTTTTGCTAAATATTTGTAGATAATATGCAATAAATTTGTTGTGATTTACTTGTTTTTCTCAATTAACATGGTAAAAGCTTCTTTAATAGAAGCGATTTTATCTTCAATTACAAAGGGTCGGACGACAGAATTTGCAATATACTCGTCAATATCAACTTCTTTGATATTTTTAAAAAAGCTTGATTTGGAGTCTCCGTCCAAATAAACTAATTCTGTACGCGGGCAAGACAATTTGATGATAGTGAGCAATAACAGATTGTCATTATCTTGTAAGGTTTTGTCTTTAAATATAATAATCGAAGTGGATGTTAGATAGTCTAATACTTTTTCTCTGTTTTCGCAAAAGACTATACTTTCATTGAATTTGGATGATGTTAATTTATAATCCCAGCAAAGAATTTGTGACATTTGTTCTCCTTATTGGTTTTTATTATTTTGTTTTGGTATGGAAAAATAGAAGGTAGTACCCTCGCCAATTTTGCTTTCAAGCCATACTTTTCCATCTAAATTTTCTATTATCTTTTTAACTATAGAAAGCCCAACACCTGTGGATTCAAACTCATCTCGCGGTTTGAGAGTTTGGAATATATTAAATATTTTATCAAAGTATTTTTCATCAATGCCAGGTCCATTATCTTCTACAGCAAAGATATGCTCGATTTCATTTTTTATATATTTGACAGTGATTAATCCATGCTCTTTGTCGATAAACTTAATTGCATTACTGATCAGGTTTTGAAAGACTTGTTCTAATTGGACTTTATCTATTTCAAAAGTCGGCAGATTTTCATCAACTTCGACATTAATATTGTCAGGAATTATGAGCATTTGACATAAGTCATTCACCAGGTAAACAGTATTAACCATTTCTGCATCTTTGTTGTCTCGTCCTGCCTTTGAATAGCGTAAAATACCATCAATCAAATCATGCATTCGATTTGCACGATTATCAAGCAATGATAAGAAACTCTTTCCCTCATCATCAAGCTTGTCTGTATAGTCGGTAACAAGCCAATCCACGATTGTTGTAATGGCTCTTAATGGTGCTTTCAAGTCATGAGAAACGATATAAGCAAAAGACTTTAGCTCTTGATTAACTCGTTCAAGATCAATAGAGTATTTCTTAAGTTCTTCTTCTCTAAGCCTTGACTGAGTAAAGTCAATATTTATACCCAGTAAACCCTTTATCTCGTTGTCTATTTCAAGCGGCACAATCATCTGATAAAAGATTTTTTTGGTCGGATAATTATATCTCACTTCGTGCATGAGCTTTTCGCCAGTCAATACATATTTGCAGTCCTTTGCCCAAGAGTCTTTTATCTCATCTGGGAGGTCAACTTCATAAAGTGTTTTATCTAAAATATTGCCCCATAACTCTTTTGATCTATTACTCTGCATAAGTACTCTAAGCTCATTATCGACAAACCAGAAGTCAAAAGGTAGGCTTTCAAAAGCTATTTGCAGTCTTGCTGAGCTTTCCTTTAATTCATCCTCAAGCTTTTTCCTTTCTGATATATCACGTGCATAAAGCAGTACAATTTTATCTTTTTTAAAAGTGATATATTGAGTTTGAATTTCGGCAGGGAATAGGCTATTATCTTTCTTTTTGCAGGCAATCTCGATAAATCCATCAATTGAAGACTGGGCAATGAATTGCAAAACAAACTCTTCTGCATTTGTAATGATGCGGGTATCAAGGCTTGTATTTTGTTTGCTATCAAAAAGTTGGTTGACTGTAATGCCTATTAACTCTTCATGCTGGTATGCAAAGAGATTGGAGCTGGCATTATTGCAGTCAATAATTTTACCATCCAAGTCAAATAAGATAATAGCATCGGTTGATGTATTAAAGAGAGCACGATACTTTTCTTCATTGTTTTTTAGCTTTGTTTCTATATTCTTCTTTTCCGTTACATCTTCCATATGAATCATCACAGAATCTGGTGAGACAAAGGCATAGTTGGTGATATATGAGAGCTTTGTATGGTCTTCCTCAACATAAAAGTCAATTTCTTTGTGGACAGGTCGGCGTGTTATATAGCAATAATCCATATCGCGTAGTACTTGATAATTGTTTTTCAAAAGCTCGCTTGCTCTAATGCCAATATGGTTTTGAACCTCACCTTTCGTCATTCTAAACACCATATCATTGTAGTCAACAAGCACATAGTCATTGCCTTGTCGCTTCCATGTATAAGTGGGAATGGGTATGCTTTTGAACTGCTTTCTTGCTCTCTCTTCAGACTGTTGTAATTGTTGTAAAAAGAGATTTTCGTTGGTGATATCGCGCCCTGCAGCATATATTTTCAAAGAGTGTTTGTCGAAGAATGCATACCAAGATATCCATTTTTCTTCGCCTTCTTTGCTGATGAGCTTTGTGGTAAACTTTAGGCGCTCTTGAGATGCTAAGCTTTTTCTGATGGTTAAGAAATTATCTTTTTCGTCAGGGCTTAAGATGATGGAAAAGTTCTGATTGATAATTTCCATACGATCATAAGATAGTATCTTTTCAAATGATGGATTAACTTGCAAAATAAACCAGTTTGGCGATAAAATACAAAGAATATCTTTTGATACAGAGATAAGATTATGACTTTCTGCAAGTAGTTCTTTGACTTTCTTTGACTTGCTTTGCTGGATAATGTGATGCAAAAAAACAGTTAAAATAATTATTAAAATAAAGTACAAAAATAGTAGCAAAGGGCTTATCATGAAGCTGTTATTGTCTGTGGCAAATAGGTTTAATAAATAGCTTAAGAATAATGAAGATAGATAGTATTTTTTTGCCATAACTAATAATCACTCTGCTCTATCCAAATAGGATTGCTGATTGCAATATTAATTTTACTTGTAAAACACTCCATTCTAATATAACCTCTTTTTGGTAATTCTAATAAAATATCACTCTTTGCGTCATTTAAACATATTTCTTGTTTTTTGTCAATGTTTCCTATGAATAATTTAATAATCTTTATTTCTCCGAACTCTAAGTTACTGTGTGCTTGGTAAATAAGTTTTGCAGAAAACTCATTTATAGTGTCCCCTATATTATATGTTTTTGTGGTTTTTAACTGAAAATCAAGAAAAGGTCCATTGCTAACAAGTATATATTTGGAATTTATGCCATCTATCGGGTTATTGTCTGCAGACTTGCAAGCAGTAAAGAAACGTGCAAATGTTTGTTTTTTGTTTAGTAAAAGCTTTATAAATGGAGTTTTGATTTGCTTCATATATTGAAAATTACCGTGTGCATCGTTTCCTGCTAATAGATAGAGCTTTGCACCTTGTAATAGAAAGCTTTTCCAACGATTTACAGCTGCAAACACATCATTTAGAGCATTTGTATTGATAGCTTGAATAAGGTCGATTTTGTTGTCAAGCATATCATCTAATGCCCAATTACCTCTATTTAGAGTGATTTTTTGAGCAAAAGGTATTTGGTCAAATGGATGTGCTGCAATCAAAAGTCCATCGGTTTTGTGCTCTATTTCAGAAAGATTATGATCAGCTTTATTATGAAACCACCTTTCTGCACTATCGCCTTTGCCTTGTATGAATGCACGGTTTATCGATAGTAAATGCACATTTTGTTTTAATTTATTCCCAATTGATACCTCTTCGCCTTGTATAATTCTCATGTTTTCTCTGTCAAGACTCTGTATTTCTCTTGCCTGTTGATGCCACTTGGGTAGTTCTGGATTATTAATTAAGTAGTTATCCTGCTCATCATCTAAGTCGTAAGAATGGTCAGTTACAAACAACCAATCCATGCCCATGCAATAGGCAAAAGTTTGTGCAACTTCTATTGGTGCACCAAACTCAACTTGGTCAGATGTGTAATTGCTGTGATAATGTGGCTCGCCTTTTTTGAAATCAATGGGGAATGGTAGGTCTTCTCTGCTGATAAAGCATTCAAATAGATGTTCTTTGATAGTTTTATAATTATCATTTAATGCTTTTATACGCTTGCCTTTTTTATTTGTATAGGTAAATTCTATGCTTATTTTTAAGTTTTGATTGATATATTCATCTTTTATTTCAATGTGAAAAATATGATAAAAAAAGCTCTTTTTGATATGTTGAGCAAAGGTTAATTGATGCTTTTCATGCTTATTTTGGTACTTAATATTAACAAAAATAGAATTTAAATAAGTAGGGTAAACGTGTGCGTCTTTGACAATTAGAGCTATAGGTATAGTATTAGTACGCTTTTTTATGCACCTGATAGGCATATCAAAAATGATTTCTGGTGCATTAAGATAATATCTGGCTTTTAAGCCTTTTAAAGTATAATGAATTTCAGCATAACTGCCAATAAATGGTGTTATCAAAAGATTGAAAAAAAAGTCTCGCATTTTTACGAGACTTTAAGCTATTGGTAAAAATTATTTTCCAGGCTTATCAAAGATAGAATCATCGATGATTTTTTTAGAATCTGGAGATATACGGAAGCCTTGCTCATCTATCAAGTAATAATAAGTTACATCATTCAGAGCAATTTTGCTTGATGTTGCGACTATTGCTGTGTCGTTTAGAGTAAATTCAAAAAAGTCATCAGCAACAGCATCGCCCAAGTTAAGCTGCGAGATATCAAAAGCATAGTCTCCGTCTTCTTCTTTGAAATCCTCATTTGCATTGATAATCATCTGCATCTTGGTTAAGCTATTACGAATGATTATATCGTTTTTACCGTCTTGGATTTTTGGGAAAATTGCCAATGAAACCAAACCTACAATCATAATAATCATTAACAAATCGATCAGTGAAAAATGCTTTAAACCTGAAACACTTATTTCATCAGGATTAACTTGGCTTGTTTTCTTTTGTTCAGCCATTTTACCTCCCTAATTTTTTTTATTATATTCATTATATTTAGTTAATAAATAAATATTTGTTTTTTTGTCAAATGTTTTCTGTGAAAATATGAAAGAACAACTTGAAAAAAGAGCAGACGCATGGTGAGTAGTATTAGAATAAACACAAAAACTCTGTTGGAACTCTATGCTTGGTTGCATATATTTAGCTCTTTTAATATACTTTTGAACTGTTAACATACTAACCTTTAATTACTTTTTTAAAGATATCTGTAAAACTAATAATACCGACTACTTTGTCTTTTACAACTATTGGAAGATGACGTCTTTTGCTTTTTTTCATGGTGAAAAGAGCTTCTATTAGAGTACTGTCTGGGCTGAGAGTAATGTCTGTTTCTCGCATTACATCTCTTACTAAGATCTTGTTTTCATCTTTTAATAAACGCTCAAATGGCTCAAAAGTTTTGAGAAACTGAAGATTGCCAAGATAGTTTGTATAGTCAGGAAAAGCGGACATAAGCAGCTCGAGTATAGTTACTTCACCAACAAATTTATTGTTTTTATCGAGTACTGGAGCAAAGCCGAATTTATTGTCATGAAAGAGATTACCCAACTCTTTAATTGTCATATCATCTTTTGCGAAAAAGATATTAGTTGTCATAATATCAGCTACTGTAACGTTTTTTGTAAGCACATATTTACTGTCTGATGCAATGTTTATAAACTCTTCAGGCTTTTTGATTGAAAGTAGTTTATTAAATAGTTCGGTATCTTTTGATACTTTGATAATACATTGTAAAATGTGTAGATATAATGTGCTTTGACGTGTACCCGATACAACCATAACCAGCATTTTTACAGGTCCAGTTTTTGTTTTGATTGGCTCTTTGGGTATTGCAATAGCGATAATAGCGTCATCTAAATCCTCAATACGTGCATGAGGTATTGCCACTCCTGTTGGAAAAACTGTGCTTGCTTCTTTATCTCGAGCGATAATTCTATCAAAAAGCTCGTCACACCCTAATGGAAGTTTAAACTTATCACAAATTTCTTCAAGTAGCTCTTGATAAGCTTCTTCTAAGGTTTTTGAGCTGGTATTGATTTTGATTAGGTTTTTGTTAAGTAAGCTCGATAACTGAAATATTGCCATGATATTCTCCTTTTGGTACAAAATTATAATATTGAAGAAATTTTGTCAAATTATTTATTATTTAATTTTATCAAACCACATTTTTATGTTGCTCAAGGTCTGCTCGGGATTTTGCATAAACCTTATTCTGGTGGGGAGAATTTCTGCAAAATAGCTGCCGTATCTCTTTGTTTTAATGCGATTATCAAGCACAAGCACAACCCCGCTGTCTTGTTTACTCCTGATTAATCTGCCAAACCCTTGCCTTACTTTTAAAAGTGCATTGGGTAGCGAATAATGCATAAAAGAGTTTAACCCTTGTTTTTCTAATTTCTCAATCAAAGCCTCGACTGTCGGCTCAGAAGGCACTTGGAATGGCAGCTTGTACAGCACTAAAAGTGATAAAGATTCTCCCTGCACATCGACACCTTCCCAAAAAGAGCTGGTACCTAATAGAACAGCATTTTTTTGTTTGATAAACTCTTTTAGAATACTGGATCTACTGCCAGTTTTACCTTGTGCAAGCAGGCTTATCTTGTTTTCATAGCAGACAGTGCTCAGCTCATCATAAGCCATGTTTAAGTCTTTGTATGAGGTGAATAAAACCATCGTACCGACTTTGTTTGCCGCAATAATTCTTTTGAGCAAATCTATGCTTTGTGGTGAAAAGTAAATATCTTTATTGTCGGGCAAATAAGTTGTATTCAATACCAGAGATTGCTTATCATAATCAAAAGGAGAGTCTGCAATTAGTTCATTAATCACTATTTCTTTCGTTTTATCAAGCCCCAAGTTACTGATAAAGTATTTGAATGAGCCACGTAAAGCCAGCGTAGCAGAGGTAAAGACAATACTCTTTATTTTGTGAAAGATGAGATCAGGTAAGATTTTATTAACCTCTATTGGTGCATAGTTTATTACTCCAGCAGGGTATTTATCATCTTTTGCACGTATTGTAGAAAACCACAAAGTATAATCGTCAATATTAGGATTTTGTGTTGTTTTAATATCATTTATTATTTCAAAAAGCCGCTCACAAATACCTTCTATGGCAGTCATCTGATTATCATAATCCACAAAAGTTTTGCTGTCTATACCCTTCATCAATGCAACCAGCCCCTCAGCACTTTGCAAAAGCACTGATAAGTAGTTAATAAGCTCTTTTGAATGCTTGATATAGTCAGGAAACTTAGTTATATCTTTGACTCTAATTTTCCCATAATTATTATGCCCATTTGCATAATCTGCAATGGTTTTGAACAGAGTTGGCACACAGTCATGTTTATCTTCAATATGGTCAATCATTTGGTCAATAGTTTTAACAATTTGTTCTTTTTTAGAGCTGATAAATGTGCTTTTCATAGCATTTGTTTTTAGATTAACTAATAAGCCATTTTGGTATTTTTTGCCTGTATAAAAGAGAGAGGTGATAAAGCCATTGACGTCATAATATGCCATTGATAAGCCTAAATGCTGTGCTGCTGAGTTTAATAAATTATGTGCCTCATCTATAACCAAATAATTGAAAGTACCGAGTGCATTATTCTCATTCAAAAAGTCTGAGAACAATAAAGAATGGTTTACTATCACGATATTTGATTTTTCTGCTTTCATGCGGATATCCATGAGGTAGCAACGTCCATATTCAGGGCATTTTTTGCCTATGCAAAGGTGTCGTTCAGACGCAGCTCTTTTCCAAATAAAAGAATATTCAGAACCTTCGAAAGCAGTGTTTTCTGAGATATCGCCAGATTTGGTATTTTGTGCCCATACAGCTATAAATAAGAGCCCTATTGCCTCGAGCTTAGAAAAGTTTTGCACATTTGCATTAATAGTAAATTCACTGTATATCTCTTTCCATTTTCTTATGCAGATATAGTTTTCTCTGCCTTTGACAATTGTGGCTGTAAAAGGTGTGTCAATTGCTTGCTGGATTAGTGGCAAGTCTTTCATTATTAGCTGTTCCTGCAAGTTTTTGGTATTTGTAGAAACAACTACTTTTTCACCTTTTTTAAAGCAAAACTGAATAGACGGAATAAGATAAGCGAGCGATTTGCCAACTCCAGTGCCAGCTTCAACAAGCAAAAACTCGTTGCTTTCTTGTGCTGCTAAGACGGCATTTGCCATATCAATTTGACCTTTTCTTACTTGGTAGCCTACAAAGCTTTTATTTAGCAATCCATTCTCTTCAAATATATCATTAATTCCATAACTGGCGTGGTTTTTGGGTTCATGTTTGATATAGTTTAAGTTTTTTTCGTTATTTGTTTTCTGTCCCTTTATTAAGGAATATTTGATTATGTGTTTTCTCAAAATCTCAAAGATACTGATCAAAGCAGGGGAATACTCACTATAGTCAGCCACATTATACAAGAAATTCATTGTGTCTAAGGCAATGTTTTCAGCTGCGTATTCTATTATTTTATAAAAGACTTTGCCTGTAACTTCTGCATCGTTTATTGCTCTGTGAGCTCCCTCATTATAGAGGTTAAAGTGTTCAACAAGAGTTTCCAGCTTATGATTATTGAGTGTTGGCAAAAATATTCGTGCAATATCGAGATTATCCAAAACATCGTTGTATATTCTTTTATTTAGAGCTTTCAGGCTTTTAGCATTGATAAAAGCCATATCAAACGCTGAGTTATGAGCCATGAGCATATCATTTGGTTTGATAAAAGCCAAGAAGTTTTGCAATGCTTTCTTTATACTTATGCCTTTTTTGAGCTCTTCAGGGCTTATTTGAGTGAGCTGATAGATAAATGGAGATACTTCTCTCTCTGGTTTGATAACGCTTGTAAAAGAGTCTGTTTTAACTCCTTTTTCATATCTAACTGCTGCTATTTCAATTATTTCATCATTATAACTACTTAGTCCTGTAGTTTCGATATCGAATACTACAAACGAAAATTCTTTGTTTAAATCATCTATCATCATTTACCTATTCATCTTGAGACTCAAATCTCTTCAGCTTTTTAATCAAACCTTGCCTACTTATACCGAGCAATATTGCTGCTTGGCTTTGATTGCCGTTAGTCTCGAGCATTGTTTCTTCTATCATTTTTCTTTCTAATTCTTCAATAGCATCTCTCAATGTCAATTTATTTTGTACTTGTGCTTCTTGTTCTTTATCTTCTTGGTATTTATATACTTCCTCAGACCAATCAGCAGCTTTTATCAAGCTGTCATTTTCAGCTAATGTAACAGCACGTTCAATCTCATTTTCAAGCTGTCTGATATTGCCAGGCCATTCATAATTTACAAGACATCTCATTGCTTCATCAGTAATACCAACAATCTTTTTATTGATTTTTTGTTTATAATTATCGAGAAAGTGTATTGCCAAAAGAGGGATATCTGATTTTCTTTCTTGCAAAGAGGGCATTTGTATTCTGATCACATTGAGTCTATAGTACAAATCAAGGCGGAATTCCCCCTTTTTAACTTTTTCCATAAGAGAGGTATTCGTTGCACAAATCACACGTACATTGACTTTTTCAGTGATAGTCGATCCAACTCTTTTGATTTCTCCCTCTTGCAAAAAGCGCAGGAGCTTTGCTTGTGTTGAGAGGCTGATATCTGCTATTTCATCTAAAAAGAATGTGCCTCCATCTGCAACTTCAAACAGTCCTTTTTTGTCATGAGTAGCACCAGTAAACGAGCCTTTTATATGACCAAATAGCTCACTTTCGAGCAATGTTTCTGTCAATGCACCACAGTATTGGGCGACAAACTTCTTATTTCGGCGATTGCTACTATAGTGAATTGCCCGTGCTACAAGTTCTTTACCAGTACCACTTGGTCCTTCAACCAAGACAGTAGTCGGTGTATCTTTTATTTTTTCAATCAGTTCGAATATTTCAATCATCTTTTGGCTTTTGCCAATCATATTAGTAAATTGATTGCTTGATTCAAGCTCTTCTCTCAAGACAGCGTGTGACTTTTCCAGGTTACTATGTCTAATATTCTCAATAATTACGATAATTTGATTACATAGAGAATTAAGCAGATTAATCATTTTCTCAGCAAAATAATGTGAGCCATGCTTACTAAATAATAAAATCACCCCGATTGTCTTATTTCTAATATTCAAGGAAAAAGTTGCTATATCGTTGTATTGCATAGCAAAGGCAGGTTGTTTATATGTATAGTTTTGATTATTTGTATATGACTTATGTATCAGGTCAAGCATTGAGTCATAATCTTTTTCAACTGTTGAGAAATTATTAAAAAGTTGATATTCCCATGAATCAACAGTATCTGACGATTTGTATAAGGATAGTATTCCTCCATCAGCTTCTGAGAATTCGACTAATTGTTCTAAAGAAGTATCTATCAATGTATTAAAGTCAGTAATAGAGTTAAGCATTTGAATTACTTCAGAGAATTTATTGAGCAATGACTCTTGGAATTTTGTTTCTCTCAAATCACTTGAATGATCTTTTGATATTTTTTGTGAAAGCAGGTCATTTTGTTCCAAAAACTTGATTGCCCCATAGCTTTTAATGATTTTTACATTATTAGATAGTATATGCAAAGCTTGTTCCCAGTCGCCCATTTCATTGAGCAACACCGCATATTCATAATATGCCAGGGAGAGTTCGAATTGGCTCTGATTGGTTTTGAATATTTCAATTGCCTTTTCCAGATAAGATTTTGATATTTCAGTATCTCTTTTATCGAGTAATGCACGCATTGCATATATATTGCCAAGATGTAGTTGGTTATTAAGCTCAAGAGCATTTTTCTCAGCTAATTTTAGGTAATAATCAGCACTTTCTACATTTCGTGTGTGAATAAAATAATAGGCATGTTTAATGCTGCTTTCAAGGATTTTATCTTTTGCATTGAGCGACTTAAAATAGTCAAAACTCTCAACAAGATATCCGTATGCTTCACCAAATTTATGCAGTCTGGTCAGTACAGAGCCCAGATTGCCAAAGAGCTCTGCTTTTAAATAGTCATCATTGATGCTATCGAGGATATTTTGTCCTTTTATATACAGGTCATGAGCGAGATTTAGTTCGCCTCGTTTTTCATATAGTTCACCAAGATTATTATAAGATCTGAGCAAGCCTTCCATAAAGCCATTTTCTTCGGACTTTTTGATAGCTGATTCATAATACTCTATTGCTTTGCTCCAATTTCCAATAATAAAATATACTGCACCCAAATTATTAAGACTGGCAATTGTATTTTTAAACAGATTAAAGTTAATTGCTGTTTGCAAAGACATTTCATATGCAGCGATTGCCTTATCATACTCGCGGTTGTCTGTATAAGTTACACCGAGATTATTATAGCAATTACTGATATTATAACGTTCAGACAAGAGCTTTTGAATAGTCAAAGCTTCATTAAAATAGTTGAGCGATTTTTTATAATCACTCTTATCATCAGCGAGGCTACCTAAATTATTATAACATATTGCTATCCCTTCAAGATTATAATTTTCTTCTTCAAGTGCCAAGCTTTGGAGATACAGTTTTTCTGTTTCTTCCCATTCACCTTGAAACATTTTAATAATGCCAATATTATTATAAATTGCTGCCAAGCCATTTGTGCAATTAATTGACTTATAGATAGATTCGGCTTCCTTGAAAGAAGTTTCTGCTTTATCTAATAAGTTCATATAATAAAAGATTTTACCTCTTGTTTTTTTTACTTCTGCATGAATTGAGCTACTTGTTACTTTATCTTCAATCATGATCGCAAAGTTGATAGCTTTTTCTGTTGCTTCTAATGCTTCATTAAAGTCTTCTTGGTCGGTTATAATTTCTGCTTTTAAAAGTTCGTATTTTGCTTTCCAAGTAGTATTAAAATCATCGTTATAATATGTCTTTATTACTTCTAAAGCAAATTTATATGAGCTCAAATCATAGAGTGTGCTTGCCAGTAAATAGGCAATTTCTTCCACTGGATAGTCTTCAGATGTAGCTCGCTTTAGTGCTTGCCTAAAGATATCAGTTGCTTTTTCGTATTGTTTTAGATGTCTATAAGCGATACCAATCTGTTTTTGTGTTTCAATATAATCTTTTGGGTTCTTTTTATGATTTAGGCTAAAATTATATATTTCTAACAGTGCGGAATAATCGCTAAGCTTCTTTAAATAAGATATTTCACTATCAAATACACTTGCTTTATATTTGTTTCTCATCATATGAAGCTTGATAAATTTTTCTTCATGTATCTTTTTGTTTTTTAAAAAATCAAAAAACTTATTTGTATATGTGCTGAATTTCGAGGCAAGCTTTGATATAACAAAAGCTTCAAACAATTTCACTTTTTTAATATAATAAAATTGATAATTAATACCGATATAATATTCTAAATCAAGCTTTGCGATGATTTTTTGCAAATCTTTACTACTGATATTCAACAGCTCTTCCAAATGCTTTGCCTCTGAATATTCATCCAATAACCAGATATATAGCATAGTATCAATTTCTGATTCATTGAGCTGCATAAGTCGCTCTGCATGGAGGCTTTCAACATCAATAGTCTTATTAAATTGCTTTATCAATTCTTGTCGAGAAGGTTTATTATCAACATAAGATGCCATGATAATATTTTCTATAAGGAATAAATTTCCGCCAGCAATATTTTCTATTATCTCTGCATCAATATCGTTTTGCTTATTGTCTTTTGGGAATAATTCTTTTAGGATTTGAGAGATCTCTGGTGCTTTAATAAAGTCTAATTTTTTCTTTATGCTAAAAGGGAACTGCGATTCAGTTGTAAAAGTAACAATGTGAATTTTTTGTTTACTAAAATACTGCACAAAATATTGAATAAAATCTATTGCATAATGGTCCAGAATATCTGCACTATCTATAAGTAAAATATTTGGTGATACGAGATCTCTTTCTTTGATCATCGTGCTAAGATAATAGAAGAAATTATACTTATTATTGCTTGCATTCTTCCAAGAAGAAACCAATTCATGAAATAGATCTTCATCCATTTTTTTACACAGAGCATTAAGTATATCGCTTAGATGATTAAATTTAAAATAGCTCGGAATAAAGTCAATATGTGCTATCTTACGGTTTGTTAAAACTTGAGATAGTTTTTTAAATAAATAAGATTTCCCTGTTCCAGATTGTCCAACTACCTCAATTAACTGGCTTGTTTCGGCACCAAGTTCTAAGATTATCTCATCAATAATATCAGATTTGCTTGTTAGATTCTGTGTTATAACCCTTTCTAATACATCTTTCATATTTAGTTTCACTCCTATCTGAGTAAATACAAATAAATATAGTTATTTTGTCAACAAAGATTTTGCATTGTCAACAGAAATTACACAATTTATATTGATAAAGTGAAAAACCTTCAACCTTAGGAACAAGTTTTCTACTTGTTCAAATAAGAGCGTATAATATCTTATCAATAGTCATGTTACAAATTTGCCACCACGATTAGCTTCTAAAAATCTCAAATACTTTTTTCGAGAGTTTATGCATTGTAAACGGTTTTTGGATATAATGTTGTATACCCAGACTCATGATTTTTTCTATTCTATCGTCAATTTTGAGTCCTGAGCAAAGCAAAACCTGCACATCTGGGTCAATCTTTTTCATCTCAATAAATGTATCACGTCCGCTCAATTTTGGCATATTAATATCAAGAATCACCAAGTCAATTTCACGATATTTCTCTTTTAGTATATCAATTGCTTTGATACCATCTTGTGCGACCAGCACTTTATAGTTTGCCTCTTCGAGTATTTCTTTTGCAATTTGCAGGACTATCGGTTCATCATCAGCCACTAATATTGTTTGTTGTTCACCTTTAAAGAAGTGTTCTTTTTCCTCTTTTAAAAGAAGTGCTGTATTGTCAGCTGCAACATATGGTAGATAAACCATAAAGTTTGTTCCAACTCCATATTCCGAATTAACTTTAATTATTCCATTATGTTGTTTTATAATATTATAAGCGATAGGCAAACCCAACCCTGTATTGGTAGCATTATCATGTGTGGTAAAGAATGGGTCAAATATTTTCTGCAAGTTTTCTTGTGAAATACCTACTCCTGTATCAATAATTGAGATTTTCCAATATGTGATTTCCAACGATTCAGGCTCGGTTTGAAGAAAGTTTTTATCTGCGTCAAATTTTTCTAAGAGCAATTCTAAAGTGCCTCCCTGGTCAGCTTGCTGCATTATTGTCATTGACTGATATGCATTGATTGCAAGGTTTAAAATTACTTGTTCTATTTGTGTTTGATCAGCCATTGTAATAGCAGGTTCATCAAAGTAATTAATCTTAATTTCCACAGATTTTTCAAAGGTGTTTTTAATAATATTATAAATATGTTCAAAAACCTCATTTATATCAACTCTTGAGATTTGCAGCTCTTGTTTTTTGCCCAGAGACATGAATCGCTGCACGAGATCTTCAGCTCTATTAGTTGCTTCTTCGATTGTTTGGATATATACGCTAGCATCCTTTTTAGAAAAATGCTCTGTGAAATGTAATTTATGCTTCAATAATGACAATGCACCGCTAATCCCACATAGGATATTGTTAAAATCATGTGCCAAACCTCCTGCCAAGATGCCGATAGTCTCCATTTTTTGTGATTGTCTAAATTGTGCATTCATATATTCTAATTCTGTAACATCTTTTACATTTATCACTATTCCCTTATTGTTGTTTTCTTTTAAGGGAAATAGGCTTATTTCCAATATTGTATCAGGTTTATTTTCATAAATTTCACGATAGAGGCGCATGGGGTTGGATGTTTTCAAGACTTCGCTATAATAATCTTTGAATTTTGCAAAAAAAGGTATTGCTTCCCAAATAATTTTATCCATCAGATCTGTATTTGCATCAACATAGTCTTCTGTATTACTATTCCATTTGATTATCTTGTAATTCTCATCAACTGCAATCAAGACTCCAGGAACAGACTCAAATACTCCACTTGTAATTGACAAATTATTATTTAAAGATTCTATTAACTGATTAAAATTATGAGATAATATGCCAATTTCATCATTTGATTCGATAACAATCTTCTCTTTAAAATCTCCTTTAGACATCAAGTCAATTTTTTCCATGAGTTGATTGATAGGTTTGATAACTGAAATATTTACCAAGTAATATAATATTATAAGGACAATTAAGATAATCAAAAAGCTTGAAAAAAGCATTTTAAGGCGATATTGATTGGCTTGCTTGATAAAAGCTGATAAGTCTATAACAAGCTCTGCTCTACCAATAGCAAAATCATTGTAAACTATATTCTCTCTGAACGTTATAGAGTTGTTTTTACTCTTTGGTAAGGGGTTACTTGATGGTGTAACAAGACTATTTGAGTTATCAAAAATTCGTGCTGATAAGACAGATGGTGTAGTTTGTAACTGCATTACATTGTTTTCTAACGTATAATAATCTTGCCTATAGAGAGAATTTACAGAAATATGGGCAAATAGTTTTGTAATCTCTTGTCCTTTTTCTTTTTCTTTATTGATCAGAGCTGTATTAAAAGTATGAACTAAAAACGTGTTTATTAAGATTAGAATAAAGATCAGAGTAATACTAATTATCGATAAAAACTTAGCTTTTAACTTAAAATTCTTAAAAAAATTACTCACAAGACCTCCTTTCAGGGAAATAAGCTTGGTACTATTATCTGTCCACTGCTTATCATATTATTAATTTCTTTCAATTTGTCAAGTGTTTCTGGTTTTATCATATCTTTAGTATAAATCATCTTAGACAAACCTACCCCATTTTCATTGAGTCCAAATTTGTACGCTTTGTTTTGAAATCCTTTTCTGATGATTTCTCCAATAACAAGGTCCAAGCCAATATCAATGTTTTTCATCATACTTGTCAACACTATTCCCTCTGCTAAATAGTCTTGATCAGAATCAACACCTATCACATACTTGCCGTTTTCTTTTGCCGCATTAAATACTCCCAAGCCAGAGCCCGCTGCAACTTGAAAAATAATATCAATATCATGGTTTTTATAGAGATTGTTTGCTATTTGTCTTGCTATTTTTGGGTTAGCAAAGGCAGAATTTACCTTATCATATGTAGTAATATATTCTTTAAATACTTTGACTTTCGGGTTAATATATTTGGCACCGCTTTCAAAGCCTACATAAAAATCATTGATTATGTTAAGATCATCTGCACCAATCATCGCTATTTTTTGGCTTTTACTTTCCAGAGCACAAAATGCTCCTACCAAAAAAGAGCCCTCATTTTGTTTAAACTGAATAGACGCCACATTGTCATAATAATTTAACGCAATATCATCAATCACTATAAAGTTGATATATGGGTATTTTCTTGATAGTGTATCAACTGGTGCTATCATGTGATATCCACCACCAGCTATGATTACATTTGCACCTTTATCAATCAAGTTTTCTATAACCTCAATATCATCCTCGATACGAAGAGGTGAGTCGTAAATAAATTTGATATTATAATTCTTTTGTGCTAACATCATACCCTTGAAGTGCATATCATTGAATGCCTTGTCTCCCAAGCCTCCAAGACCTGTTGCCAAACCAAAAAAAAGCGTGTCTTGTGGCGATATTTTGTTAATCTCCTTTGAACTCTTAATCGTATGCTTAAAGCTAAAAAATAAAAATATCACTACTAATGCAATGATAATTATGATGATGATTCTACTATTTGATTTCATATAAACTCCTTTCTAAATTTATAATACAATATTCATTTGTAAGAGTCAAGATGTTTTTTTACTTTTATTATTTAATATTTCTTAAAACCAATTTGCATGATAATATATGTCTTAAACTCTCCCCTTTCATTCCCCTTGCACTCCTACTACACTCCTACTACTTCTCCAAGATAGCAGGGGGAATGTAGGAGGAGTCAAGAGGGAGTATTTAGGTCGTACAGCCATATTGAAGGTAGTTTTGTAAAGATTTTCATGAATCTTGAGAAATCAACGATAAGATGCAAATTATACCAAACATAAGGAGCTATATGTGCTATCTTTTTGATTTCAATGTTTGATATATTTAAAGGCACACATTTGCATTCCTCCCGCTTTATAAGCACAAATCAACTTGTTTATAAAGTATAAATAAGTTATTAAATTATAAATAAAAAATTTACTCTTGACAATAAAATCATGCAAAAGATTATGGAATTGTCCGTGTATTAAGTATTAAATGGGATAAATAAGGAGAAAAAATGGATAATGAAAGTCAACTCATCAAGCAAAGAAGAGAAAAGTATGATAAATTATTAGCAATGGGGATTGATCCCTATCCTCTTCGTAGCGAACGTACTCACTGCATCATGAGCTTGTGGGAAAATGAAAAAGACTTTGTTGAAAAAGAACAAGAAGTAAGCGTTACAGGCAGAATAAATGCAAAGCGTCGTCAAGGCAAGATAGGCTTTTTGAATTTGCAAGACTCGACAGGTAGAGTACAGATATTTGTGAGAAATGACACTGTTTTGGATGATAACTACGAGCTTTTCAAGCTTTTAGATTTGGGAGATTTTTTACAAGTCGATGGCAAGATGATCCGTACTCAAACAGGAGAATATTCTGTATTGGCAAGCAAGCTTACTCTTTTAGCAAAAAATATGCGCCCCATTCCCACAGTCAAGGAAAAAGAAGTTGACGGCAAGATTATTAGATATGATGAATTTTCAGACATAGAAATACGTTATCGCAAAAGATATTTAGATTTATTATTAAATCCAGAACATAAAAAGGTTTTTGAGACACGTTCAAGGATTATTCAAGGCATGAGAGATTATCTCAATAAGAGGGCATTTTTAGAAGTTGAGACACCTATTCTGCAGCCGCTTTATGGTGGAGCAAATGCACGTCCTTTTATTACTCATCATAATACTTTGGATATGGATTTATATTTACGAATTGCAACCGAGCTTTATCTGAAAAGATTGGTTGTTGGCGGTTTTGAACGTGTTTATGAGATAGGTAAAAACTTTAGAAATGAGGGTATGGACAGAACGCATAATCCAGAATTTACAGCACTTGAAGTATATCAAGCATACACAGATCTTGACGGCATGATCGATATTACAGAGGGAATGATCAGCACTATTGCACAAGATCTATTCGGTACTCAAAAGATAGATTTTCAAGGCACAGAGATTAATCTTGAGAGACCTTGGCGTAAAGCCTCAATGCTTGAGCTTGTGAAAGAGCATACAGGCGAAGATTTTTCAAATTTTGATCTTGATCGATTAAAGGCTTTTTGTAAGGCAAAAAATATAGAAGTTGATCCACATGCAGGTCCAGGCAAGCTGATTGCAGAGATCTTTGATACGTTTGTCGAAGACAAGCTGATTCAACCTACATTTGTGATTGATTATCCTTTGGAAATATCACCGTTGGCAAAGAATCATCCTGATAATCCCAACCTTGTTGAGAGGTTTGAAGTCTTTATTAATGGGGCTGAATATGGCAATGCCTTTACAGAGCTGAATAACCCAATAGAACAAAGAAAGCGCCTTGAGCACCAAGCAAAAATGAGAGAAATGGGCGATGATGAGGCGAACGTGGTTGATGAAGATTTCTTGGAAGCTTTGGATTATGGTATGCCTCCAATGGGCGGTCTTGGCATTGGAATCGATAGGCTGGTAATGCTGTTGACTAATAATGTCTCTATCAAAGAGGTGATTTTATTCCCTCAGATGAAGCCAGAATAATTAGAAGTTTTAAAACGGAGCATGTCTCCGTTTTTTTATTAATAAAATGAGGTTATAATGAATTTTTTTACAATCTTAGATATGTTAGGCGGCTTGGCTCTCTTCATGTTCGGTATGAATACTCTTTCATCAAACTTGCAAGCAGCTGCTGGCAATAAAATGAAGAATATTTTAAAGAAATTAACAGATACAACTCTCAAAGGCATTTTTGTTGGAACGGCTATGACTGCAATTGTGCAAAGTAGTA
>JAJBBH010000047.1 GCA_020532185.1 Candidatus Cloacimonadota bacterium
AAAATTAAATATGTTATCAAAAAAAAGATGCCCCTCTATACTAATACGCAGGACAAAATAGGGGTTTTGAAAAACTAAATTTCAATCATTTCACAAACAAGCTTCCAGAGCGGGTTTAGATGTGATTTTTTTTTTGCAAAAATCTAAAATATAATTTGCTGCCACAAATTCAGCACCAAATAATATTAAATAATAATCCCGCCACCAAGCAATTCATTATCTCTATAAAACACAGCTGATTGTCCAGGCGTAATAGCCTTCACAGCACCTTTAAGCTCCACACTAAGAAAATTACCCTCAAAATTTAGAGATTTAACTTCCTCTTCAGGGCTATTATATCTGACCTTAACATATAAATTTTCAGCTTTTAAAGGCATGATATTTCTGATTGTATTCAAATTATTTACTTGAAATATAGATCTTTCAAGCTTTTCCAGATCATCAGTTACCACAAGTCTATTGTTCTTTGCATCTATTTTTTGCACATAAATAGGTCGTGACCAAGGCACCAAACCTTTTCTTTGCCCTATTGTATAGTAAAAAAGCCCCTTATGTTCGCCGATTTTTTTGCCATCATGAAAAACAATATCTCCCTTTTGAGCTTTTATATATTCTGCCAAAAACTGCGTATAATCTCTATCTATAAAGCATATATCTTGACTATCTTTCGACTCTGCAGCAGGTATTTGTGCCTCGTGTGCTATTATTCTTATCTCGTCTTTAGTAAGCTCAG
This sequence comes from Candidatus Cloacimonadota bacterium, assembly GCA_020532185.1. Classification (GTDB taxonomy): domain Bacteria; phylum Cloacimonadota; class Cloacimonadia; order Cloacimonadales; family WRIO01; genus JAGOCT01. Next base: position 734 of record JAJBBH010000047.1, read on the forward strand.
ACAAGGGAAATTCTGTTTGTTCAACCTGTTTTTGATTCAATTGCCAAAGCATATAAGTCTGATCTTTTCTGATATCAGAAGCTCTAAAAATAGCAGCTTCTCCATTAAAATATCCTTTTTTGGCATAATGCCCTGTTGCTATTTTAAAATCGCCTCCATCATAATTTTCTCTAATAATTGCAGCAATTCGCTCTATTAAAGCACCCCATTTAATTGTTGGATTACATAGAGTGCAAGGATTTGGCGTTAGCCCTTGTTTATATTGACTGATGAAATTATTGATCACAATCTCATTAAATTCTTTTTGCAAATCAACAGTATAATGATCAATACCCAAATGTTTAGCAACTTTTTGTGCATTGATCACTGCCTCAGAAATAGAATCTTGTTTAAAAGGCATGATTTTATCATTAAAATGATGCATTGTAAAGCCAATTACTTGATGCCCCTGTTTTTTTAACAACAAAGCCACCACAGAGCTATCAATGCCTCCACTCATCGCAACTGCATAAATCATAAATGCCTACATTATTATTCGCTGAATATCTGCACCAACATTCGAGAGCTTTTCTTCAATCTTATCATAGCCTCGATCAATATGATAAATTCTCGAAATAGTAGTTTGACCTTCTGCAACCAAGCCTGCCAAAACCAATGCAGCACTGGCTCTTAAATCTGTAGCCATTACTTTTGCACCTGACAAATTTTTGACTCCGCTCACAGTTGCAGTTCCATTTTTCACAGAAATATCAGCATTGAGTCTATTCAATTCTGCAGCATGCAAAAATCGATCAGGATAAATAGTCTCCGTAATATGCGAAACACCATCTGCTAAAGTCATATATGCCATAAACTGAGCTTGCAAATCTGTCGGAAAGCTTGGGAATGGCTCTGTTACCACATCAACAGGTTTGATCACTTCAGCAGGCAATACCAAAACTGTATCACCTTCGATTCTAAAATGACAGCCAGCTTGTTCTAATTTTGTAAAAAGTGCTTGCAAATGCTCTGGGTTACAATTTACAATTTTCAAAGGAGACTTTGTAATAGCTGCAGCAATAACAAAAGTTCCTGCTTCAATACGATCAGCAATCACTTTTATTTTTGTTGGTTTCAATTCTTTAACCCCCTGAATAACAAGAGTATTTGTGTTTTTACCCTCGATTTTTGCTCCCATAGCATTCAAAAAATCTATCAGATGAGTTATTTCTGGCTCTAATGCAGCATTTTTAATAGTTGTAATACCTTCTGCCAAAACTGCACCCATCAAGAGATTAGCTGTTGCACCCACCGATACAAAAGGAAAAACAATCTCGGCACCTTTCAATCCACCCTTACATTCTGCAATAATATTTCCGTGTTTTATTTCAATTTTCGCACCAAGTTTTTCAAAGCCTGTCAAATGCAAATCCACAGGTCTCGACCCAATAGCACAACCACCAGGAAAAGATACAGTTGCTTGATGAAAGCGACCCAATAACGGTCCTAAAACATAGATTGACGCACGCATTTTTGACACAAGATCATATGGTGCTTCAAAACAGTTACAATTACTCGCATCAATCGACAATCTGCCCTCATTATATTCTATCCGTGCACCTATGACTCTTAATAAATGAGACATTGTTTTTAAATCGATTAAATTTGGCACATTTTCAATTATGCTTTCGCCAGGAGATAATAGAGCTGCTGCCATTAATGGCAATACCGCATTTTTTGCACCGCTTACTTTGATTTCTCCCTTTAATTGTTTCCCGCCATTAATTATAAAGCTATCCATTATACCTCCAACTTAATAAATCTATCAAAACCACTCAAATCTTTAATGATTTTGATAGATTTGTATTTATATTTCTTTGCAAATTCAACAATTAATTCTGCTTGTTGATAGCCAAATTCAATATATAAACAAGCATCTTTTTTCATATAATTAGGTGCTGATTCCAATATCTTAAAAATACATTGCAAGCCATCTTGATCAGCAACAAGTGCAATTTTTGGCTCAAAAAATATCTCTGCTTCCAAAGACTCATAATCGGATTCTGCAATATATGGCGGATTAGACACAATTAAATCGTATTTTTTATTAATATTCTCAAACAGATCAGAAGCAAAGAAATTGACTATTACACTATTTGACACAGCATTATTAACAGCAATACCCAACGCATTATCCGATATATCAACAGCATCTACGCAAGAATTTCTCAATCCCTTTTTAAGAGAAATTGCTATTGCACCTGATCCCGTACCAATATCCAAAATATCCAAAGCTTTTCCCATATTCTCTTTAATGATCAGATCGCACAAATATTCCGTTTCAGGGCGAGCAATCAAAGTATTTTCATCAACATATAGTTTGCTATTCAAAAATTCTATTTCTTGAAAAATATATTGCAAGGGATATCGTATACTTCTTTTTTGCAAAGCTGATTCAATCTTTTTAAGGCAATCATCAGCTATTTCCTCATCTTTTGCAAGGTATAATTCTGTTCGTTTACAGTGCAAAAAATGAGCCAAAATTAATTCAGCATCAACCTTTGCATCAGGCACTTGGCTTTCCTTTAAAAAACATTCAGCATTACACAAAACCGCAGAAATCGTTTTTTGATTAACTATACTCATGTATTCGTTTTTGAATTGATACTTTAGTACCATCTTCTTCAAATGAGAGCTTATCTGCCAACATATTCACAAGACTCAAGCCCCTGCCTGTTGCGTTCGTAAAGTTTAGCAAAGATTCACCACTCAGATTATATGATTTAATATCAAAACCTTTACCTTGATCCTTAACGCTCACATATATCGTATTGTTTTTAAAACATATATCGACAAATACTTTTTGCTTTGCAATCTCAGTTTTCATTTGCTTATCCACAAAAGTTCTATATTCATTATGAGATTTTATACGTATCTTTTCTGGTACACACAGAGTCCCATGAACAAATGCATTAGTAATAGTCTCTTCAAGGCACACTGATAGCTCATTAATTGTTTTTAATGGCATTTTTATATTAGTTTTAATTAAATTAACTATTTGTTCAGGAATATTTTGGTGCAGGTAATCCTTTGCTGTAAATTCAAGAATCCAGTTGATTTCTCGAATATTCGGATCGGTTTTATCTTGTATCTTCTTTTTGCTTTGTTTGATGAGAATATTGTTTATGGCTTTTAAAATAATATGTGATTCTATCGGCTTTTTTATAAAGTCATCGACACCCAAAGATATTGCTTCAATCGCATAATCAATCTCAAAATGACCTGTCATAAGGATCACAGGTGTGGCTACAAGCATTACTTCTTTTAGCTGCTTCAAAAGTTCAAGCCCACTCTTTTTAGGCATTTCTATATCACTGATGATTAGGCTATATTGTGTTTGATTTACATTTTTCAGAGCAATATTTACACTGCTGGCTATATCAACATTGAACTTATAGTGACTCAATACATCTTTTAATGAATTGAGAAGTGCAATATCATCATCAACAATGAGGATTCTATTATATTGCTCAGGCATTCTACATTATAAGCTTATTGATATTAATTGGTTCAATTTTATTGTTGTAAACAGATCATAAACTGCAGGAGATGACTTTATTATATCAACCTCTCCTTCGCGGTTCATAAAGTCTTTATAAAAAATTAAAAGCTTGCCAATACCAATACTACTCATATTTCTACAGCCAGATAGATCCATCTCAAGCTTTGTAGCTTTAGAATCAAGAACCTCATTTAGCTTTTCTTGAAACAAATATGCATTATCACTCGATATCACACCATTTACTTTCATTAATGCTGTTTTTCCTTCAATATCAATCGTAATATCCATTTTTATCTCCTTTCTAATAACCTCTAATTTTTTTTAACACATTTACTTGTAGTTGTAAAGGTATTTTTTCATATTTTTTAAATTCCATAGTAAAAACTGCTCGACCCTGAGATAATGAGCGGATTCTCGTGGAGTATCCAAAGAGTTCACTAAGAGGAATCTCTGCCAAAACCTCTTGCTTCTGTGTCTGTGTTCGTATTTCAACAACTTTACCGCGCCGGATATTTACATCACTGATCAAATCGCCTATAAAGTCAATAGGTGAGATGATAGTTACGTTCATGATTGGCTCCAAAATAAGAGCACCTGCATTGTGCAAACCTTTTGATATTGCCATTCCTGTTGCAACACGATATGCAACTTCATTTGATTCGCCAGGATGATAGATGGTTTTTAAAAGCTCGACTTGCAAGCCTTCTATTTGTCCACTCAGCAATGGACCATCCGTACATGAATTATATGCACTTTCTCGAATAGCATCAATAATACTACCTGGAATATCGGTAGACTCAACTCTGTTGACAAATTTATTCTTTTGCATCAAATGATTTTCAGGATCATTTTCATAGTCATATGGTGAGAGGCGAAGCTTCACATAAGCATATGTTACTTTGCCATTAAGCTCTCTTCTAAGTTCTTCTTCTACCTCATGAACTTCTGTAACTGTCTCTTTATAGGTTACTTGTGGGTTACCTTGATTGACTGAAAGATTATATTCCCTCTTCAATCTATCGAGGATTATATCAAGGTGCAATTCACCCATTCCAGTGATCAATGTTTGTCCTGTATCTTTATCTTCTCTTACTTTAAATGTTGGATCTTCTTCTTCCATACGTGTCAAAGCATCTGCCAAAATCTCTTGATCTGCTTTGGTTTTAGGCTCAATAGCGACAGATATCACTGATTCTGGAAAGTCCATTTTTGCCAATAAAACTGGATTATGTTCTTCTGTTATTGTATCGCCTGTAAATGTGAATTTGGAACCCACTAAAGCCACAATATCACCAGCTCGAGCATGATCAACATCATTCTTTTTATTAGATTGCATTTGAATCAATCGAATAGCTCTTTCTTTTTTGCCATTTGTTTGATTAAAAAAGATCTCTCCTTTTTTCAAGGTGCCGCTATAAATGCGAATATAAACAAGCTTGCCCGTATATTTGTCAATCTGCACTTTAAATGCAAGTGCGGCAAACTTTGCTTGCGGATCAGTTTTTAATGTAATTTTCTCATTAGTTTCACGATTAATCACATCTGGATAGCTTATATCCAAAGGTGATGGCAAATAATCATTGATCGCATTTAAGAGCAAATGAACACCAACATTTTTTAGAGATGAGCCTGTGAGCACAGGAATTATTTTATTACTAATCACGCCTTTACGTATTGCACGCTTAATTAATGCTGGACTAATATCCTCGCCATCCAAAAAGGCTAACATTAGTTCATCATCAAAATCAGCTATTTTATCAATCAATTCTTCTCTAACTTGACATGCCTTTGCCAACATATCAGCAGGAATTTCTGTATATTCATAGTTTTTTGGATCATCATGATCACTAAAAATTGCTGCCCTCATCTCGACAATGTCAATTATACCACACAAATGATCTTCTTTACCAATTGGCAGTTGAATACAAACTGCATTTGGCGTAAGCCTATTCTTTATCATTTCCAAAACATTTTCAAAATCAGCTCCCATACGATCCATCTTATTGATATAGGCTATTCGTGGAACTGAATACTTATCTGCCTGATGCCAGACTGTTTCTGATTGAGGCTCTACACCGCCCACAGCACAAAAAATACCTACAGCACCATCAAGCACTCGCAGAGAACGCTCTACTTCAGCTGTAAAGTCAACATGACCAGGTGTGTCAATAATATTTATCTGATTGTTTTTCCAAAAACAAGTAATAGTTGCTGAGGTAATGGTAATACCTCTTTCTTTTTCTTGATCCATCCAGTCTGTTGTAGTATTGCCATCATGCACTTCACCCATCTTATGGATTGTATCAGTATAATACAATATTCGCTCTGTAGTAGTCGTTTTACCAGCATCAATATGAGCTATTATTCCTATATTTCTAATGTCAGCTATATCTGTCATTTTCCCTCAAACTATAATGTGATAGACCACGGGCAAAGCCCGTGGTATCGCATTAAAATATTAAAATTACTTGTCTTACCTATATTACCAACGCAAATGAGCAAAAGCTTTGTTAGCTTCTGCCATTTTGTGGGTATCTTCTCTTTTCTTAACGCTTGTTCCTTCTTTTTTATAAGCAGACAATATCTCAGCTGCAAGGCATTCTTTCATGCTTTTCTCTGATCTATTTCTTGATGCTGAGATGATCCAACGGAATGCAATTGCAATACCTGCTTTTTCTGTTACTTCGATTGGGATTTGGTAGTTTGAACCACCAACTCTTCTTGAAACAACTTTCACCAGCGGGCGTACATTATGAAGTGCTTCGGTAAAAACATCGATACCGACTGTTTTGCTGCGATCGCTTACGATATCTAATGCACCATAAACTATCTTTTCAGCCACGCTTTTTTCTCCGTGTTTCATCACGCAATTTATAAATTTACTAAGTAATACACTATTGTATTTTGGATCTGGTAGTATTTCTCTTTTTATTGCTTTACCTTTTCTTGCCATGTATTCCTCCGTTATTTCTTAGGTTTCTTTGTTCCGTATTTTGAGCGGCTATTTACACGTTTATCGACGCCAGCACAGTCTAATGCACCACGTATTATATGATAACGTACACCTGGAAGGTCTCTAACACGACCGCCACGGACTAATACAATTGAGTGTTCTTGCAAGTTATGCCCTTCACCTGGTATATATGCGGTTACTTCGATGCCGTTGGTTAAACGAACACGGGCGATTTTACGTAAAGCTGAGTTAGGTTTTTTGGGTGATGACGTGTAAACACGTGTACATACACCACGTCGTTGTGGACAAGCTTCAAGAGCTCTGTTTTTCTTTTTTCTATCAATTGTCTTGCGTCCTTTACGGATCAACTGATTAATTGTTGGCACATTTTCCTCCTTTTATCGTTCTGCCAATCTGAAAGAGATCATCTTTTGCCATATTATTTTGCATCTCTATTTCGTCAAGATAATTGTATGGCTTAAAAATCCAACACCTCTTCTATGGATTCTACGTGTTCATCGATCTCATCGCTATGAGCGAACATTTGAATGATTTCTTTAATTGTTTTACCATTCTTAATCTCTTTCTGAACCATTTCGTTATAATATCTTGTTCCCGTACCTACTGGGATCCTATAACCGAGAATGATACTCTCTTTCAAGCCCTCAAGATAGTCTAATTTGCCTTCAATTGCTGCTTCTGTCAAGACGCGTGATGTCTCTTGGAATGATGCCGCTGATAGCCAACTTTCGGTCAAAAGAGATGCTTTAGTGATGCCTAAAAGTATCTGCTCAAATTTTGCAACTTTGTCATCAATACTAAGCACTTTGCCTTCTCGCTTTATTTCGATTGTCTCTATACGTTTATTCTCTTTGATTACTGCATTTTTATCAACTAATTCCCCTTCAAGAAATGTTGTATAACCTGGATTTGAAATACGAACTTTGTTAAACATTTGACGAATAATTACTGACACGTGCTTGTCATCAATAGTTACACCTTGTTTACGATATACCTCTTGTACTTCATTAAGTATCAAGAATTGTGCCGCTTTGATACCCTTAGCTTTCAATATATCGTGAGGATCTAAAGCACCGTCTGATAACGCGTCTCCACTCTCGACCAAGTCGCCTTGATGCACAATAATACGCTTGCCAGGTGGAACTATATATTTCTCTTGTATCTCATTTTCGCCTTCACCTGTCTCAGCAGTTACAAAAATAACACGACCTGATTTGGTTAGATCGCCAATAGTAACTCTACCTGTAATAAATGAAATTAGGGCTTTATCTTTGGGCTCACGTGCTTCAAAGAGGTCTTGAACTCGTGGCAAGCCACCAGTAATATCTCTTTGCTTGATTGTGATACGTGTGGATTTACCAAGAATATCTCCTATTTCCACATGCTCGCCTTCATCAACTTCCAAGACCAAACCTGTTGGTAAAAGAAGTCGCTCTTCTCTACCTGATTCTTCATTTATTACTGCTATTTGTGCCTGAATACGGCGGTCTTTACTCTCAATAATTGTGATTTCCTTCTGACCTGTCAAATCATTAAATTCCTCTTTATAAGTCAAATCTTTCTGGAAATTCTCAAACTTGATCTTACCGCCTGTTGTTGTGATTAATGAGTTATTATAGTGGTCCCAACTAAATAATCTGGTATTCTTGATAATCTTTTGACCATCATGAACATCGATCTTAGCCGCATATTCCACTTTATATTCTTCTTGAACGACATTCTTCTCATCGAGGATTTGGATACGACCCAAGTGACTCACCGAGATTAATTCGTCATGCTTATTAATAACATAGTTCATTCTTTCAAACTTGACTATACCGTCATAATTCGAAGTTACTTCCGCACGTTCAACATCTGTACTTGCTGTACCACCAATATGGAAAGTTCTGAGTGTCAACTGAGTACCAGGCTCGCCAATACTTTGAGCTGCGATAATGCCCACAGGCTCGCCAATATTAGACAATTTATTATTACTCAAGTTCTTACCATAGCATTTAACACAAAGACCTTTAACTTCTTCGCAGGTAAGAACCGATCTAATTTTAACAGCAAAAATACCTCGTTGCTGAATAATCGATGCCTTTTCTTCATTGATATATCCGTTTGCATACACGATTATCTTGTCTGTGATCGGATCTTTCACATCCTCAGCTGCAAATCTGCCTTCAATACGATCTTTAATAGATTGTACTGTCTCAAGACCTTCTTTCAAAGGTGTTACGGTAAGTCCTTCAATAGTGCCACAATCTTCGGATGTAATGATGGCATTTTGAGCTACGTCAACAAGACGTCTGGTCAAATAACCTGCGTCAGCTGTTTTTAAAGCTGTATCAGCAAGACCTTTACGTGCACCGTGAGTCGAAATAAAATACTGCAATACTGTCAAGCCTTCTTTAAAGTTGGACTTAATTGGAGATTCTATAATTTCTGCTTCGCCTGAACTGGTTGACTTTGCAGGTTTTGCCATCAATCCACGCATTCCGCCAAGCTGTTTAATCTGGTCTTTACCACCACGAGCCCCTGATAAATACATCATGTAAATAGAGTTAAAGCCTTCTTTGTCTTTCACCAATTCTTCCATCAATGCATCTGTTACTTGCTCGGTTGCCATTTTCCACTTATCAATAATACGTGAACTTCTCTCATTTTCAGTAATACCACCATTTTGGTAAATATCATCTATTTCTTTTACTTGCAACTCTGTTGCTTCTATTATCTCATTTTTCTTTTCTGGCACCACTATATCGCTAAAGCTAAAGGTAATACCAGCTTTGGTTGCAAATTTAAATCCTAAGTCTTTGATATCATCAAGCAGGATTGCTGTTCGTGCCTGACCTACCACTTTATAACTTCTCATTGCCAAATCGTTGAGCTTGCTCTTATCAAAAGTGATATTTTGAAATCCTAATTCTTTGGGTAAAATATTATTAAAAAGCACACGACCAACTGTGGTGATATGCCAATCCATCACTTTTGTCTCAGGCTCTTCAATTTTTATTCTAATCCATGTATGTAAATCTAACTTACGCTCTTTAGCATCTTGACCCTTTTGTGAGTGCAAAGATTCTTCTCTTTCATAAGCCAAGATGACTTCTTCAAATGATGAAAAATATCTGAGCTTTTCAATAGGAGCTGGCTCTTGTGGCTTGGTATTTGTCAAATAAAAACATCCAAGTACAATGTCTTGGCTCGCTGCCATTGCCAATTTACCATTAGCGGGCAACAATAAGTTTCGTGATGACAACATCAATGTTCTTGCTTCCATCTGTGCCTCATATGATAAAGGCACATGCACAGCCATTTGGTCACCGTCAAAGTCAGCATTAAATGGGCTACACACCATAGGATGCAATTCAATAGCCTTATTCTCTGTCAAGATTGGCATAAATGCCTGAATACCCAGACGATGCAATGTCGGTGCTCTATTGAGCAAAACAGGATAATCCTCAATCACCTCTTCAAGTATTTTCCAAATTTGTGGCTGTTTCTTTTCTACCATTTTTTTAGCAGATTTTGTCTTGTCGATCTCACCATATTTCTCAAGCTTTTCGATTATGAAAGGCTTAAATAGTTCTATCGCCATATCTTTTGGCAAACCACACTGATGTAATTTCAAGTGAGGACCAACTGTAATCACAGAACGTCCAGAATAGTCAACACGCTTACCCAAAAGGTTTTGTCTAAATCTACCTTGTTTACCTTTGAGTTGATCAGTCAACGATTTCAAAGGTCTATTGCCTCTACCTTTCACAGGTCGAGTCTTACTCTGATTGTCTATTAAAGCATCAACTGCTTCTTGAAGCATTCTCTTCTCATTTCGAAGAATAACTTCTGGTGCATGAATTTCTATCAACTGTTTCAATCTATTATTTCTCGAAATCACTCTACGATAAAGATCGTTGAAATCGGCTGTTGCAAATCTTCCACCTTCCAAAGCAACAAGTGGTCGCAAAGTAGGCGGCAATACTGGCAATACTTCAAGTACCATCCATTCAGGGCGATTTCCTGACCTAATAAAAGCTTCCACAACTTTCAGTTTACGAATAAGTTTTTGCTTTCTTAAGGCTGATGTCTCATTTGCTAATGGAGCTTTAATCTTGTCTGCTTCATTATCCATATTGAGGTTTTCAAGAAGATCTCTAACCGCTTCTGCACCCATTTTTGCCTTGAAATTCGGTCCTACTTTATCGATAATCTCATAATACTCATCTGAATCAATCAGGTCAAGTCTCTCATAATCACTTTCGCCTGGATCAAGTACTATATATGATTCGTAATATAAGACGCGCTCAAGTTTATTAATTGTTAAATCTAATAATGTGCCAATCTTTGATGGTGCACTTTTTACAAACCAGATATGTGTTACTGGTACGGCAAGCTCAATATGACCCATTCGTGAACGTCTCACACGTGATGAAGTTACCTCCACACCACATCGATCGCAAACAATAGTCATTGTTGATCTTTTTTTATACTTGCCACAGCTACACTCATAATCTTTTTCTGGTCCAAAAATCTTCTCACAAAAGAGTCCATCTTTTTCTGGCTTTAACGATCTATAATTCAAAGTTTCTGGTTTTGTAACTTCTCCACGTGACCAAGAACGGATTTTTTCAGGAGATGCAACTCTGATGCGCACTGCGTCATAGCTGGATGATCTTTTAGGTATTTTATTATCTGTACTCATTTTTCCTCCTTATTGATCCTTTTCTGAGACAAAGTCAATGTCAAAACAGAGAGATTTTAATTCGCTGATCAAGACGTTGAATGATTCTGGTGTGCCTGGTTTGGGCACATTTTGACCAGATGTAATGGCTTTATATGCACTAATTCTGCCTTCAACATCGTCTGATTTTAAGGTTAGCATTTCTTCAAGTAAATATGATGCACCATATGCCTCAAGTGCCCACACTTCCATCTCACCAAGTCGCTGTCCACCATGCTGTGCCTTACCGCCAAGTGGTTGCTGTGTAATCAATGAATAAGGTCCTGTCGAGCGAGCATGCATCTTGTCGGCAACTAAGTGATTGAGTTTCAACATATAAATGATACCAACTGTAACATTTTCTTTGAATCTCTCACCTGTTTTTCCATCATAGAGCACTCGCTTACCATCTTCTGGCAAGCCTGCCGCTCTCAATTCACTTTGAATATCTTCTGGCTCTGCACCGTCAAAAACGGGTGTAATCACATCAAAGCCAAGTGTCTTAGCTGCCATACCCAAGTGAGTCTCCATGATCTGACCAATATTCATACGTGAAGGAACACCAAGTGTATTGAGAATAATATCAACTGGTTCACCATTTTCCAAGAAAGGCATATCCTCAATAGCACAGATCTTCGAAATCACGCCTTTATTACCGTGACGACCCGCCATCTTATCACCAACTTGGATTTTACGCTTTTTAGCAATATAGACTTTTACCATCTTACGAACACCGTAGGGCAACTCGTCGCCATGCTTCAAGCGTTCTCTCTTTTTCTTATAAATATTATCTGTATCTTCAAGAGCATGTTTTGCTTTTTGAATTACATCATAGTATATAATTTGATTTTTCTCGTGGTCTTCCACAAGTTCAAAATCAAGATTAAGTTTTTTAAAGTTGATCTTCTTCAAATCATCTCTGCTGATTTTCTTGCCTGGTGCGATGATAAAGGTGCTTTCTTTCTCTTCCATGATAGTCTTAGCTGTCTCACCCTCAAGCAATTCCATCAATTTCTTCTTTAAGAAATCATCAATCTTTCTTATTCTCTCATCTTTTTCGCGTTTCAAACGAGCAACATCATCTTTTTTCTCTTCTTCAAAATCTTTCATATCTTCAAGCCTTGAAAAAACTTTCACGTCAATCACAATACCTTCCATACCAGGCTTTGCTTTCAAAGAAGTATTGGTAAAGTCGCCCGCACGATCACCAAATAACGCACGCATCAATGATTCTTCTGGAGATGGATCAATTTCTGAGCTCTTTGGTGTAATCTTTCCAACTATGATATCACCAGCTTTAACAACAGAACCAACTCTGATAATACCTGTCTTATCAAGATTTCTTGCTGCAACAACTGGTACGTTCGGTATATCATAAGCAAGTTTTTCTGTACCATTTTTGGTGTTTCTCACAAGTAATTCTTTAACCTCAATATAAATTGATGTTAGAATATCTTCACGTGCAACCTTCTCGCTCAAGATAATCGCATCTTCATAATTATACCCATACCAAGGCATAAATGCCACAAGCATATTACGACCAAGTGCAAGTCTATTATCTTCAACACATGGACCATCCGTGATAATCTCGCCTGCTTTAACTTCTTGCCCAATCTTAACAATTGGTCTTTGATTAAAACATGTATCTTGATTAGAACGCAAATATTTCTTCAAATATATACGGTTCTCATTGCTCAAATCTATCTGATCATCGTCTGAACCTTTTCTCTTGATATCAATATAAGACGAGGTGATATGCTCAACTATGCCGTCATATGGTGCTACTAAACATGCACCAGAATCCTCTGCAACAACGCTCTCAAGACCTGTACCAACAATTGGTGCCTCTGGATTTAATAGAGGAACTGCCTGACGTTGCATATTCGAACCCATCAATGCACGGTTACCGTCATCGTGCTCCAAAAATGGAATCAATGCCGCAGATACTGATACTATCTGTTGTGGCGATACATCCATATATTGAATATCATTTCTACTAACTTGTATAAATTCGTCTTTATAACGTGCAAGCACTGTCTCATCCATGATTTGTTTATTATCATCGATATTAGCTGTTGCTTGTCCAATTATATATTTATCTTCTTCTGTCGGATTTAAATAACAAATCTCGCTGTTAATACAACCATTTTCAACACGTATATATGGAGTCTCCAAAAAACCAAGCTTATTAATTCTTGAATACAATGATGGAGATACAATCAAACCAATATTCGCACCCTCAGGGGTCTCAACTGGACAGATACGACCATAATGTGAGAAGTGAACGTCACGGACTTCAAAGCCAGCACGCTCACGTGTCAGACCACCAGGTCCCAATGCTGAAAAAGATCTCTTATGCTTGATTGCAGCAAGTGGGTTTGTCTGCTCCATAAATTGAGATAATTGACCTGTTAAGAAGAAAGAATTCACAACACTGATCAACGCATTACAGTTAATCAAATCATGTACATTTGGCTCTTCTTGCAAGCTTGAAAGATTCATGCGCTCTGATGCAATTCTTGCCACACGTAATAAACCAATCACATATTGCTCTTCAAGTAATTCACCAACAGTTCTAATTCTTCTATTTTCAAGGTGATCAATATCGTCTACTTCTGCATCACCTGCAAATATTTTGATTAATTTATTAATCAAACCAAAGATATCATCAGGTGTCAAGATTGTGGTATTTTCATCTATATTCAAGTCAAGGCTATGATTGAGTTTGAATCGCCCTACATCGCCAAGATTATACCTTTTTTCGTCAAAGATAAGCCTTTCAAAATATGCAAGAGCCGCTTCGTCGGTGATTTCTTCGCCTGGTCTCATAACTGAGTAGACTCTCTGTGCTGCCTCTTCTTGACTATTTGTTGAATCTTTGCTCAAGGTGTTTTCGATAATCTTATGCCAAGCTTCTTGTGCTACAGGTAAAACCTTTATTTTCTTTACTTTTGCTTCCAAAAAATCACTTATCAATTCTGGTGTAATTATCTCAGCAGCTTCTGCCAAAATCTCTCCATTTTGTGGATCAATCACATCATCAAATAAGTATCTTCCGTTAGCTTCAACTGTTTCTATATTTTCGTATGTGTAAAATTTATTTCTAATTTCTTTTTTATCAGATAATCCCAAGCATCTCAACAATACTGTAACAGGGAATTTTCTTTTTTTATCGATATAAACTTGCATTGTTTCGTAAGCATCAATTGTAAACTCCAGCCATGAACCCTTAAAAGGAATAATTCTTGCTGCATAAGTTACTTTTCCAGATGATGCTGTTCCATCGGTAAAAAATACTCCTGGTGAACGATGAAGCTGAGAAATAATCACTCGCTCTGCACCATTGATTATAAAAGTACCAAGAGGTGTAATCAATGGAATATTGCCAAGATATACTTCTTGTTCAATAACATTCTTGACATGATGCTGCCCAGTCTGTTTTAAGATATCTTCATCATAGCAAATTAGTTTCATCTTTGCTTTTACAGGAGCTTCATAAGTTAAGTTTCTTTCCACGCATTCATCAATATCATATTTCTCTTTCAAAATCATATATTCGATGAATTCCAATCGATACAGACCTTTTGAATCGCTTATCGGAAAGACTTGCTCAAACACAGTTTGCATACCCTTTGCAAGACGCTGATTTGGGTGCAAATCTGCTTGTAAAAATTCATCATAAGAGTCTATTTGAGCTTGTATAAGATTGGGGACTTCGACATGTGGGATTCCCAATTCCTCAAATCTCTTAGTAATTCGGGAATAACTTTTGATAATTTTTTTCAAAAGCATCTCCTTTTCAGCATAATAATTTGGTTAAAAAGTGTTTCTTGTCTTTATGAAGTTATATGTATAAAATCTAAATACATAAATGAGATAAAAGGGAACGACAAAAATCGCTCCCTTTTGCGTTCAATTTAAGTTATTTAATATCAACTGAAGCCCCAGCTTCAACTAATTTTGCCTTAGCCGCTTCAGCTTCTGCTTTGTCAACATTCTCAAGAACTGCTTTTGGTGGATTATCAACTAATTCCTTAGCTTCTTTAAGACCCAAGCTGGATACAAGCTCACGAACTACTTTAATTACGTTGATTTTCTTCTCACCAGCTGCGGTGATAATTACGTCAAATTCAGTCTTTTCTTCTACTGCAGCAGCAGGTGCAGCACCAGCTGCAGCAACAGCTACAGGTGCAGCAGCGCTCACACCAAATATTTCTTCTAATTCTTTAACTAACTCTGAAAGCTCAATTACTGTCATTTCTTTCAGTGTATCAATTATTTGTTGTTTTTTATCAGACATTTTTCCTCCAAATGATATTTAATTTGTTTTGCTTTTCGCAATTTCGTCCACACAGTAAACGAATTTTCGTATTACACCCTGCAGTGCACCAACAAAACCACTGATAGGTGAGTTTAGGCTCGCAAGTACTTTTGCTATTAATTCTTCGCGAGATGGCAAGCTTGCCAATTGATTTAGTTGAGCAGAGTCGAATAAATCGTTAGATACCAAGCCGATCTTGAACGATAAAAGTTCTTTCTTCTCTTTTTCAAGCTCTGTATCAACAAAATTTCGGATTACTCGAGCTGGTGCTACTTCATCTTCTTTAGATACTGCAACAGCTGTGGGCCCAACAAGATAACTATCCAAGCTATCAATACCAAGATCTTGCAATGCAAGCTTGATTAATGAATTCTTCGCTATAAAATAATCTACATTATCTTCGCGAAACTTGCTTCGTAATATATTATCTTCTTCTACGTTTACTCCTTTGTAGTCCACCAGTACAATCGCGCGTGCGTCGTTTAATCGATTTTTGATTTCTTCGACTTTTTTTACTTTATTGTCTCTTAATGACATGATTGCCCTCCTATTTCTTTGCCTCAAGCGTAACTGCATTTACATTTAGCTTGATGCTGGGGTTCATAGTCGATGTCAGCGTGATGCTCTTGATAAATTGACCTTTCAAGGTTGCTGGACGATCTTTTAAAATCGCTGAGACTAATGCAAGAATATTCTCGCGTAAATCGACAGCTGTAAAAGATAGCTTGCCCGCTGGTATATGAAGGTTAGCAAATTTGTCTACACGATATGCTACCTTACCACCTTTAGCATCCCTGATTGCATTACCAATATCCATTGTAACAGTGCCAACTTTCGGGTTCGGCATCAAATTACGTGGACCTAAAACACGACCGATACGGCCTATTTTACCCATTAAATTAGGAGTCGCAATCACTGTGTCAAAGTCAAACCATCCACCTGAGATCTTCTCAATTAGATCGTCGACTCCAACATAGTCTGCACCCGCATTTCTTGCTTCATCAGCTTTGTCGCCTTCAGCAAATACTAATACTCGTACTGTCTTACCAGTACCTTTTGGCAAAACTATGGAGTTACGAATCTGTTGATCTGCTTTACGTGGATCAACACCAAGATTCATGTGTAACTCGACAGTCTCATCGAATTTGGCTGTAGGGAAGCCCTTGAGTATCTCTAATCCTTGTGAAAGATCATAATACTCAAAATGGTTCACCGTTTCCAGCGCTTTTTTGTACCGTTTACTTCTTACCATTTACACTCCTTTGAATACATCTCCTGCAATATCTATAGAAATCACACAATTGTGACACCCATACTTCTTGCAGTGCCTGCGATAGTACTCATAGCGGACTCTAAGGAAAAGCAGTTCATATCTTTCATTTTTAATTCAGCAATTTTCTTTAATTGTGCTTTGGTGATACTACCAACTTTGGTCTTATTGGGCTCTCCAGAACCCTTTGCTAAGCCTGCTTCTTTGCGGATTAATACCGAAGCTGGTGGTGTCTTTATAATAAAGCTGAAAGATTTATTTTTTGCTACATAGATAATTACTGGGAATATCATTCCAGGACTATCTGATGTTTTGTCATTGAATTCTTTACAAAACTGTGGGATATTAACGCCAGCTTGCCCTAAGGCTGGTCCTACTGGAGGTGCCGGGGTTGCCTTACCTGCTGGCAATTGTAATTTGATTATTGATACGACATCTTTTGGTTTAGCCATTGTATTTCCTCAATTGTTTATATTATTTCTACTTGTTCTATATTTACTTCGACTGATGTTACTCTGCCAAAAACTGTAACTTTGACTGTCAGTCTACTCGCCTCTTGGTTGATCTTATCCACGATACCCTCAAAATCGGTAAAAGGACCTGTAGTTATTTTTATCTTATCGCCAGGTAAAAAATTATACGTTTTGGCATCTGAGTGATCACGCTGTGCAACACCTTTGATACGATCGATTTCCTCTGCTGTCAATGGAATTGGATTACCGCTCGGACCCAAAAACTTGATTACACCGCTGATACCAGTGATATAATTGCGTAATTCATTGCTCAATTCCGCTTCGATTATTATATAATTATTGAAAACTTTACGCTCTCGCTCAACACGGCGACCTTGACGAATATGAAAAGCACGCTGAATCGGTATTATTATTTGACCCAAATGGGCTTCAAGTAAACTGTCGCGAACACCGTTCTCAATCGCTTCTTTAACTCTGTGCTCGTCACCTGTACGAGTTTGCAAAACATAATATTTCATTTAAGTCTCTTAGATTATTATATGGATGAGTTGTCCAAAGACAAGATCAACTAATGATAAAAAAATCGAGACGATTGCAGACATTACAATCACTACAATTGTGCCCTCTTTGATATCATGCTTATTGGGCCAGGAGACATATTTCATCTCGCGTATTACTTCTTTAAAAAATTTCTGAATCTTTTTCATCAAAATTCCGATCTGTTTGTATTAATAAAAGCCAGCAGCATGATACTGCTGACTAATATATTATGGCAGGATAGGCAGGATTTGAACCCGCAACTTTCGGTTTTGGAGACCGACGCTCTACCAATTGAACTACTATCCTGCATTATGGTTTATCGGGTTTGCTTGTGTGGAGTATGCTTTCGGCAGGTAGGACAATATTTCTTGAACTCGACTCTACCAGGATGCTTTCTCTTATTCTTGGTTGTCGTGTAATTACGATTCTTACACTCCTCGCAAGCAAGTACTATTATATCTCTCATCTATCTTTCCTTAATTAGTCGATAACTTCGCCGACTACGCCAGCACCTATAGTTCTGCCACCTTCACGAATTGCAAAACGAAGACCTTGTTCCATAGCAATAGGTGTGATTAATTCTGCACTAATGGTTACATTATCGCCAGGCATAATCATCTCTACACCTTCTGGAAGCTTTAATGTGCCTGTTACGTCGGTTGTACGGAAATAGAATTGTGGACGATAGCCTGTAAAGAATGGCTTGTGACGACCACCTTCTTTTTCGGTAAGAATATATGTCTCTCCATTAAATTTGGTGTGGGGCTTAATGCTCTTTGGCTTAGCTAATACCATACCACGCTCAATATCGGATCTGCCAATACC
Organism: Candidatus Cloacimonadota bacterium; assembly: GCA_020532185.1. Taxonomy (GTDB): domain Bacteria; phylum Cloacimonadota; class Cloacimonadia; order Cloacimonadales; family WRIO01; genus JAGOCT01. The sequence continues at coordinate 19,383 of JAJBBH010000047.1, forward strand.
ACGCAATAATATGCCTATATTGTCGCCAGCCTCTGCTCGTTCCATAACCTTACGAAACATCTCGATACCTGTACATACAGTCTCGATTGTCTCTCTGATACCAAGTCTCTCAACTTTATCGTTAAGCTTAATAGAACCTCTCTCAACACGACCAGTTGCAACTGTACCACGACCAGGAATTGAGAAAACATCCTCCACTGGCATCAAGAATGGCTTGTCAACACTACGCTCTGGTAATGGAATATATTCGTCAACTCTGTCCATTAATTCTTGAATACGCTTTTCGCCTTCTGGATCGCCATTCAAGCCTTTTAATGCTGAACCATGTACAAATGGAATGTCATCTCCAGGAAAACCATATTGTGCCAAAAGCTCACGAACCTCAAGCTCAACTAATTCTAATAATTCTTCGTCATCAACTAAATCGCATTTATTCAAAAATACAACCATTGCTGGAACGCCAACTTGCTTTGCCAAAAGAATATGCTCACGTGTTTGTGGCATTGGACCATCTGCTGCCGAAACAACAAGAATCGCACCGTCCATTTGTGCTGCACCAGTAATCATGTTTTTTACATAGTCCGCGTGACCTGGACAGTCAACGTGTGCATAGTGACGTGTAGCAGTCTCATACTCAACGTGTGAGGTTGCAATTGTAATACCTCTCTCTTTTTCTTCTGGAGCATTATCAATACTGTCAAAAGAACGTACTGCAGCACCACCAACTTTTGCTAAATAAGCTGTGATCGCAGCTGTTAATGTAGTTTTGCCATGGTCAACATGACCAATGGTTCCGATATTTACGTGTGGTTTAGTTCTTACAAATTTTTCCTTAGCCATTTTTCCTCCCAGGCTTAATTACTCTTTTATATATATATTAAAATTATGGAGCTTATAACCGGACTTGAACCGGTGACCTCTTCCTTACCAAGGAAGTGCTCTACCAACTGAGCTATATAAGCAAAAACCTCAATGGATTAAGAAGCACTACCATTAAGATATATGGAGCGGGAAACGGGGTTCGAACCCGCGACCCTCAGCTTGGAAGGCTGATGCTCTAGCCAACTGAGCTACTCCCGCTTGGCAAATGAGAATAAAGTCGAAAAATCGACTTATCCTAAATTCAGATGGTGGAGAGGGAAGGATTTGAACCTTCGAAAGCTTCGCTGACAGATTTACAGTCTGTTCCCTTTGACCACTCGGGAACCTCTCCACAAATATATGGAGCCAATGAAGGGAATTGAACCCCCAACCTAGTGATTACAAATCACTTGCTCTACCATTGAGCTACATTGGCTTAGTATTAATTCAATTTAAAAAGTTATGTTTTCTTGTCAAGAATTATTTTTAACTTTTTGCGTTTTTCTTGTGTTCTTCTTGCACATCTATGTTTTTGTCATTGATCAACCAACTTTATGCATATTTAAAAAGTGCTTATTTTTTGTCAAGA